>JALVHV010000001.1:0-4544 GCA_027028845.1 Pyrodictiaceae archaeon
GCTCCGCGCCTATCCCTTATGCGCTCGGGGTTCCTTATCTCGACTCGGCCTGTTGTGCTTACTAGTATCTCTGCGCCACTATCCTCATCTAGTAGGAGCGCCTCGCTGCCACGTGTCTCTAGGATTCTTAGCCCAGTCGCCTTGACAAGGCCCGGCAATAGGCTGGGCTCGATAGTGTCGCGGAGCGTTATCGTTACTACGAGGCTCCGGCCTCGCCGCGAGTACTCCAGGGCAGCTGATACGCCACGGTTCAGCTTCTCCAATAACTTGTCAGGGTCTAGCCCAGCTCTCCTAGCTAGGAGCCTTGCCTCCGAGGGGTAGCTGAATCTCCACCTCCATAGCCCCAGCGTGACCCACTCGCTTGGCAGGTCTCGGCGGCGGGCATAGCTCCTTAGGAAGCTTGTCCACTTCTCCCATAGATCTGGGTGACGCTTCTCAACTATCTTGAACTCTGCTAGCCTGCTTACGGGGCACATGTAGCACCCTATGCGGTCAAACCCCTCCGGGTACAATGGGTGGAGCGGGAGTCTCCGGTAGTGTATGTAGAGGTAGACCTCTAGGCTACTCCACCTCTGAATAGGGAGAGCTACGTAGTGCCTACCACGGGCAGCCGTGCCGCTCTCGGCTAGTCGGGGCGAGAGCGCTCTCTGAGTGCTTTCTGCTCCCCGTTGCCCAGTTACGACGAGTATCCTCTTGTCCCGCGGGAACTCGCTGAACACTCTTGGGAGGACGCTCATCTTGAGATACTTCGTGCACCACCTATAGTCCCTGGCTGGGGGCCCGTAGAGCCTCGCTGCCCGCCAGAAGGCCCCGGGGCCAGGGGATGCCTCGTGATGAGTAAACCCGAGAGCCCTGACTATCTTGTCTACGGTCTCGAGGCTCTCCGGGTGCTCGATACCAGTATCAATGCTATAGCTGTGCTCTACCCCCGCTCTCCTAGCAATGCTGGCCGCTACTGTGCTATCCTTCCCGCCACTGACAGCGCTAACAGCCCAGAAGCCATGAGACCTTATTGTCTCCTGGAGCCAGGTCGTTGCCTCCTCTTCTAGCTCCTCTAGCCACTCCCTGTTAACCTCGACAGCCTCGTCTAGGCTCAGGGGGCGGGGGCTGTGTCTCCACTCTATTCTACGGCTCCTCGCCCAAGCCTTGACCACGCGTACCGCGCCGTCCTCGAGTACTCTCCCAACACCATAGCTTGGGCCACGCCCAACTAGTATGACGAAGCTCCCGGGGCCTGGTTTCTCGCCCCGGAGCCCTTCTCGGAGAACAGCGCCGCTACGGAGCCGGGCCCCGGTCTCAACAACAGCCCCCAGCTCCTCGTTGGCAAGGATCTCTGCGCCGACACGGTCTGGGCGAAACCTCCACCTATCCTCTAGGGGCTCGTAGAAGAAGAGGCCAACAGTGTGACCATCAACTAGGACCTCATATGCCGCGTCAACACCCTGGACGGGGTTAAACAATGCGAAGCTGGATGGCGAGCCGAGGAGCCTCTTGGCAGCCTCTTTGCCGAGCTCACGCTTGGCGGCTTCGTAAAGTTCTCTTCTCTCCTTGGGCCACGCTGGCCTGGCATCACCCGGTGGAGCCATCTTGACCTCAATGGTTCTTGAGCCGCAGCGAGGGCAACGCTCCCTGCCAAGAACCGGGGCGCCGCAGACAGGGCACCAGCGCAGCCTCGGCACGTATCTCCGAAAGATGCGTAGCGCTGCCTCCCCCTTTACCCGCTTAACCACACTAGCCCTACCCTCGCACAGCCATGCCTAGGCTATCGCGCTACTATCCTCTTATTTCCTCCTCGTTCGGGCTGTTAACCCACAAGAGAACCCATTAATTAACACCCGTTAAAGCTATGCCCTGCTCCGAAAAGTTAAGGTTGCAACGCTAAAACCAATGCCCCACGTTATAACATAAATTATCCGGACAACAAGGTAACGGTGCGCCAATAAGAGGGAGGACAAGCCATGAACATGAAACACCTATTCCTAGCCTTCTCCATAATAGCGCTCCTCGTCCTCCCCTACGTAGGAATGATGGCGCCAGCCCACGCAGAGGACTACCAAGGCCCAGAGCCAAAGATGGGACAGGAAGCGGTACAAGCACTCAAGGAGCTAATGTCAAGCGACAAGGTAAGCCAGCAGACCAAGACATGTCTAAGCTGCCACATACAGTACACACCAGGCATAGTCTACCAGTGGGCTAACAGCGCACACGCTCAGCACCCAGCCAAGGATGCCGCAGAGATATACAAGGCAATAGGCGCTACTGAGTGGATAGACAAGATAAGCCCCAAGTTCAAGAACTACGACAAGGTAGTAGGCTGCTACGAGTGCCACAGCATGTACGCCGACGAGGATAGACCCGATGTCGTAAATCACTTCGGCTTCAAGATAGTAACAGTAGTAACAAGGAAGGACTGTGGCCAGTGCCACCCCAAGGAGAACGCCGAGATAAGCTGGACATGGCACGCAACTGGCGCACTACACGCCCCATTCCTGCCATGGTACAAGGGCATACTAACCTACGCAGCCAAGAAGCTAGGAGCCAACCCATTCGGCGACGAGCAGGCCAAGAAGCTATACGAGGAGTACTTCCCACCATACCTAACCAAGCAGAGAGACAAGGACCCGATATACTGGGACTTCTATAAGAGATTTGCCAAGGCTGTATACAACTACTTCAACGATAAGGCCACAGACGAGGACATGAAGATCATAAACATGGTCAAGGAAGCAACTGGCATGATAACACCATACGACCTAGACTTCAAGAAGTGGATAAGCCCACTATGGCCAGCAAGCGGCACACTAAACACCACCGTGCTAGAGCACAACAAGATACAAATAACAGTCACAACAATGGGCCAGAAGACCGAGACAGTATACAACCCGATGAGCCACTCATGGTTCAGAAACGCCTACATATATCACGCATGCCTTGAGTGCCACGGAAGCCTAGTAATACCATACAAAGCAGAAACAGTGACCGTCAAGGGACTACAAGTAACAAGGATGAATTACTGGGGCTGGCCAAGCAACGGCGCAGCCCGTGTAGACCCTGACGGCAGCATAGGCACATGTACAGCATGCCACACAAGACACATGTTCAGTATTAAGCAGGCACGTAAGCCATGGACTTGTGGCCAGTGCCACCTAGGCTACGACCACCCACACATAGAGATCTATGAGGAAAGCAAGCACGGTAATATAGAGAATGCTTACGGAGAACACTGGAACTGGGAACGCCTACCATGGCGTGTAGGCGTTGACTTCAACGCACCAACATGTGCAACATGCCACATGAGCACAATAGCAGTAGTAGACCAGAACGGTAACGAGAAGATAGTAGTGAAGGGTACACACGACTTCCTAAACAGGCTTGTATGGAACGAGATGCACTTCTTCGCGACACCAAAGCCAATCATACCAGACAAGCCACAGGAGGGCCTATTCCTACACTACAACGTGCTAAAGGGCGACATGGCTGCAGTAATGAAGGCGCACGAGCAGCTAGTAAAGGAGGGCGCACCAGTACAGTGGCCAGTATTCATGGGCTTCAAGATAAGCGAGGGCTATAAGCCAGGCGAGTTTGGCTTCCCGAGAATGCTCAACATACAGTTCACCGACACGCTGGCACAGCATCGCCAGGAGATGAAGAAGGTATGTGAGCTATGCCACAGCGCACAGTGGACAGACAACTACTTCAGAACAGCAGACCAGAACATGATAGACTACGACATAGTAGCGCACTTCGCGTTCAACATACTACAGCTAGCTTGGAAGCTAGGTATACAGGACAAACACAACATAATAGACGAGTACATGGAGTTCCAGTGGTACTACATCTGGCACCACCAGGGTAGGAGATGGAGAAACGGCGCCTTCATGATGGGCCCAGACTACGCACACTGGTTCGGTATAGTAGACACAATGGACGCCTTGATGAAGATGACAGAGTACTTCGACATGGCGCTAAAGGTTAAGGCTCTACAGATGGAGATAGAGGCGCTAAAGAAGCAGGCAGGCGGTGCACCATACCAGCCAGGACTAGCGACACAGATAGCGCAGCTACAACAACAGCTACAAGCCCTACAAGCACAGCTACAGGCATTGCAGGCACAGGTACCCGCGCTAGCTGAGCAGCTAAGCAAGCTAGAGACAGACTTCAGCAAGAACGCTATGGCGACACAGGAGAGCATTGCCGAGGTGAAGGAGAGCGTACAGCAGCTACTAGCACAGATAAAGCAGCTAGCACAGCAGCTACCAGCAGGCCCACAGAAGGAAGTCATACAGAAGCTTGTCACCGATATAGAGCAGACACTCAACAAGATACAGCAGCTACAACAACAGCTCAATGCAGCAGCCACAGCCGCGAGCGAGGCCAAGACAGAGGCCGCCAAGGCTAGCCAGACAGCTGGCGCAGCCTACGAGAAGGTAACAGAGCTATCCAAGCAGGTACACGACCTAAGGAGCAGCGTAGAGGGCATGGCCAAGGCAGCATTCGCACTAGGCGTAATAGCGATAATAATAGCCCTAGTGGCTGCAATAGTA
>JALVHV010000001.1:4644-6544 GCA_027028845.1 Pyrodictiaceae archaeon
GGTAGTAACGGGTCTTACCTTGTTCCTCTTAGGCTCTTTGTTACCCAGTACGTCTTTGACGGAGTAGTGGTTGCCTCTAAGAAGCATTACAGAGCAATTAATGAAAGAGGCCTGGTTCTCGTAGAGCCCCTCAACGAATCCAGCCACGATGTTATAGTGGAGAGCATTAGCTGTGTTAGCAGCTTTCTCCTCCGCAGCCTCGGGCCTAGTAATCGTAGCCCCGTTGTCATAGTTGTTGCCGCTAAGTGGGATCACCCGTACATGCTTACCGGGATAGGGTATAGCCTCGGTGGAGTTGTATACATTAAGCCCGGCAACGATCTCCCCGGCCTCGTACACCTAGTGGCTCACGAGGCTGTGCATAGCTGGATAGGTAAGGGAAGACTACAGGGCGGGCCAAGCCTAGTAGAGGGAGCTGCTGAGCTTCTATCACTGCTCGGGCTCCACGCATGTAACAAGGACTTATACGAGAAAGCCCTCTTATACGAGGAGACAAGCCAGGAGGCCAACCCCTATGCTGTGTGGCTTAGGCTTCACGCTGCTCTGAGGAAAGCCTCACTAGAGGCCTGTGAGAGAGACCTCTATCTCGAGGCGCTTCGTTCGCTGTATAGCGGTGGCGAGAGAGACGCTACCATACTTGACCTGCTTACATCTATGAAGGAGCTGGCAGAGCAGCATAATTGCCTAGAAAGCCTCGAAGGGGGGCTTGGTAGAGCATTACTAAACGCTGGGAACGAGTCACTAAGACAACTCCTAGGCATAGATAGTACCAGTGAAACAAGAACCGTGCCTGAGACCTGGATGGCTCCAGGCATCACAATGACTGTTACGAGAAAGGAGAATCAGCCTATAACAAGTGCTGAGAAGGAATCCTCCCTTATTGCCACTAACACTACAACCGCAACTATACCCCATGCCCCCGAGACCCGTAATGAAGAGGCAGCCCAACATATCGTTAATAGTACTTGCAGCATGCCTGAGGGCCCTAATACCGGCTCTGATATGGCTCGGCTTGTTTTCCGGTATTGGGTCTGGCTAGTTGTGTTTGTAGCTGGGTTTATACTCTGGGTAGTGCGTTGTAATCGTAATATTTTCTGATTTATTATGAGCGTAAATAGTATTTTTTATCAGTAGTACACGGAAAACTTATTGCTACCCCCGAGCCAGTATATGTAGCGCGGAGCCAGAGCAGGTACATAGGAGGGAATGTATAAAGCCCGTATCCTCTATGCAAATCACCTAGCTGAGGTGGGCTCTTGATAAATCAGCCTGCTGTAGTATTCTGCCTTACCCAGGTGACGGGCTGCCCCCTCCAAGAACTCATGAGGAAGACTATGGAGCTCCAGCAGGGCAGCGTTAACGAGACTAATGGTAATACTGTAAATACTGTTCTTAGCATGACATCGGGTATTGCTGGCCGTGTCCTAAGAGCTAGCTCTCACCCGGAGGAGGGCTATACTGAGGTCTGGATACGCGTCAGCGGCGCCAGCGGCTACCTAGACATCTTCGAGAACAAGATGAGGCAAGAGGAGGGCATAGCGTTCCAGAAAATCTTTAGTAACAAGTTTAACACGGTATACCGCATATTGATAGAGCATACTAAGTGCCCATGTACCCGTGGCGAGGCTAATTACTGTCCCTTGCTCAAATCAATGCCCGGTGCAATGATTAAGTCAACCATTATTACTCCTTACGGGCTCCTATGCGAATTCATGGTCGCGAAGAGCAGGGTTGTATCCGAGCTCAAGCAGCGGGGCTGCAAGATACTCTTAATGCACGAGATAAGCGGCTACGACTACATGTTAACACAGAAGCAGGAACTAGCCATCATATACGCTTACCTCATGGGGTACTACCAGTTTCCGCGCAAAGTAAGCCTCAAGGAGCTCGCAGCTAAGCT
>JALVHV010000002.1 GCA_027028845.1 Pyrodictiaceae archaeon
TTATCCACTTGCTTAGCCTCGTCATAGTGTCTGAGAGAAGAGTGGTCACCCTTTCTTTTAGCGTGGGGCTCGACAAGACAATGCTTGGGGGTACTTCGTAGCAGCAAGCAGGGTATTCTTCGGCTCTGTCATAGGGCACTAGTATCAATAAGTCGCTGAAATAGTACCATTCTATCCCCTTGGGGGCATGATCTCCCCATAGGCCTAGTCTTCGCAGAACCCCCCGGGTCTTACGGGATGTTGGGCTCCTCGTGTAGGGCTTCACGTTGCTACAGGGAGTCACTAGGGCTATCTCTGAGCGCGGCACGTGGCTTGAGAGTAGCCATTTCCACCACTCCCTGACCGCGGGGTGGCTGAATGCCTTCTCGCCCACGAGGCCCGGGTCAAGGCCATTGTGGTGCCGTGGCACGAGTGTCCCGTCACCGTTCTTCCTTATGCTGAACCGGCTAGGCTTAAGCTCCTTGCTAGCTGGTTTTGGCAGTGCTTCTATGCTCACTGCTTCTCCGCCCAGCGAGGCGGTATTACCAGATAAGGTCTCGCCTAATAAAAGGGTTGAGGCCCCAAGGAGGCTCCTGTATAATAAAGGACAGAAAAAGAGGACGCCAAAGCTATCAGAGAAAAAACAGTGCTCAGTAAGTGCCTATGCTGAACACGGTTTCCTCGGGGGCTAGCGCCGAGCGCTGCTCGTTCAACGAGAGGAACCCAAAGCTCGCCAACACGGCGCCGAGCAACGCCAATGCCTTAGCTATGGCTTCTGTCCCGCCGATCTTCTGTATAACGTTGTGAGCTGCAGCGTTTGCCCAGGAGACGCCTCCCCAGTCAATTACTGTCCCGGAGGCCGTGTTGGCAGCGCTATCTATGCTACCAGCACCAGCTACAGCGAGTAGCCAAGAAACGGCCAGCAGCATCGCCGCGGCTTTGAGGGCGGTGTTGTTTGCCTCCGAGCCTAGCATCCAGATAGCAACGACGCCTAGCGCGAAGTAGAGTAGGAGGAGTATTCCACCAGCCCCCTGTAGGCCAGAAAGGCTTGCAACATAGGTACCACTTAGTATTCCTGCTACCCCTAGGAGGCCTATCAACCCGACCATGCTTAGATGACTCCTACCTGTCTCGGAGCCATAGGAGAGCCAGCCAGCCGCTGTTATCACTGCCGAGCCGGGGCCCGCGAAGGGGGCTGATAAGTAGCCTATGCTTAGGAGTAGTTTACCATATCTCTGCAAACCACGCTCCCCAGAGCCTACGTATAGTTGTCCACGATGAGCCTAGTGGCTTAGGAGACAGTAACACCGCTAGATTATAGAATATGCACAGCCCAGGCGGAGAATCTAATAAGAGAAAAGAGTCCTTGGCGAAAAATAAAATCATAAATAGAACTAAATTAAATAACGCGTCGAAGCTAAGCTTACTGGCTTGCTTGTTTTGCACGGGCTGCGTGGAGCCAACAAGCAACATAGTGTCCTGGCTCGGCCTCGACTAGTGGTGGCTCCTCGTTATCACACTTATCTCTTATAGCTGGTGTCTGGTCATAGGCTACACAGCGTGGACGGAACCTGCACCCCTTGGGTAGGAATACTGCGCTCGTTACCTCGCCTTTTATTGGCACATTTCTTATCCTTAGCCTATTCCTCGGATCAGGCTCGGGCACTGCTGCCATGAGTGCGCGGGTGTAGGGGTGTAGGGGCTTAGCTATCACCGTGTCTGTTGGGCCCATCTCAACTATTCTGCCGAGATACATTACTGCTATGCGGTCGCAGACGTGGCGTGCAAGCGCTAGGTCGTGGGTAATGAATAGCTGGGCTAGGCCATGCTTCTCCTTTAGCTCGAAGAGGATCTCAAGTATCTCTGCGCGTATAGAGACATCGAGCATCGAGACCGGCTCATCCGCTACAAGGAACCGGGGGTTTAGCAACAAGGCCCTAGCTATCACGACCCTTTGTCTCTGGCCACCGCTGAGCTGGTGGGGGTAGCGGTCAACGAACTCCTCGGGAGGCGTGAGCTTTACTGTCTCGAGCGCCCTTGCTATTATCTCGGCGCGCTCCTCCGGGGTAGACCCGATCCCGTGGATGATTAGCGGCTCCTCGAGTATGTCTCCTATCTTCATTCTCGGATTAAGGCTGCCGAAGGGGTCCTGGAAGACTATTTGGAGTTCGCGGCGCAGAGGCTTCATAGCCTTATCCGGCACCCTGTATA
>JALVHV010000003.1 GCA_027028845.1 Pyrodictiaceae archaeon
TCCCCCGCCACCGAACCTCGCCCATACGGCGCACGTGCCCTCACTACTAACCATGCACGGCCCGTATGGTGTGCCTGGTGTACAAGTCTTCATGAAGTGTGGGCAATCAGTCGGCTTAGCTAATCCAAGAGTTACCTCGGCGCATCTACAGCCCGGTGGCAGGTCATACTTCCACTCCTCGGGGCTTAGCTCCTTTATGCCGTACTGGTGGAAAGCATCAACTGCTCTATACTTCTCGCGGAAAGCCAGCCCGCTCTCTGGCACGAAGCCTATGCCGCGCCAAGCCGCGTCAACTACTTCGCAGCACTCGCTTATCTGCCTCTGCGCAGTAACATTACCCTCCCACGTGACTACTCGTGTATACTCGTTTACTAGTCGAGGCTTACCCTCAACGTGTTGCCGCAGTATCTCGAGAATAGCTAGTAGTACATCTACTGGCTCAAAGCCAGCAACAACTGTTGGTATGCCGTAATCATCTACCACAAATCTCCATGCACGGGCACCAACGATAGTGGAGACATGACCTGGCGCAATAACGCCTCTTATAGGATTGTCGCGGTGGGTTTCGAACGTGTACCTCATTATCGGGGGTGTTAGGCGGTGAACATTGATTATCGTGAGGCTCTTTGGCACATGGCCCTTAACGACGGGGGAGGCAGTTGAGGGAGCTGTAGTCTCGAAACCTACCGCGAAGAAGACACTCTCCTTGCCATCCTCCCTTGCCATACGTATGGCGTCAAGAATGCCATAGACAACAACAACATTGCCTCCAGCAGCCCTAGCCTCCTCGAGGCTACGTATATCCTTGCCCCGTTTACCCGAGCCAGGAAGCTTATATGCATCACCGAAAGTGAACACTCTTATACCCTCGAGGCTCAGCTTTATAGCAACATCGACATAGTATGCTGGCGTAATGCAAACTGGGCAACCAGGGCCAGCTACGAGCTCGACCTCCGGGGGCATTAGGCTACGGAGACCGAAGTGCGTAATCGTATACTCGTGGGTACCACAGAAATCCATTATCTTTATCGGTGATTGTCCAGTCTTCTCCACAGCCTTGGGAGCTAGCTCGTGTATTTTCTTAACAATTTTCCTAGCGTACTCGTTTCTCCGCAGGAACTCTTCAAGCCTCTTGATAAGCTCTGCTCCGCCTTGCTGCAAGACTAGTGCACCACTCCACTTAGCCCGGAGCACCAGTGACTAGGGGTACAAGAAGCTTCCGAGAGCGCCCGCTTCTTTACTCGAGACTAATCTCGAGAGGCCTCGTAGTGAGCCTTAGCTTATAGGGACTGGAGCTAATTGTGTCTCCTATTAGCTTCTCTACCCTCCGTGTCTCCCCCTCCTCCGGAACCATGACGAGGACCTTCTTCTTCACATACCATCCCAGGAGAACTCTTTTATCTACTAGTTTATCAAGGAGCCGTGCAAGCTCCTCAGTAACCATTCCGGACTCTATGCTGAATCCACGAGCCTCCTGTAGAAAGGTTATGAGCTCTGGCCGGGATAGTAGCCGTGCAAGCCTAGGCGCTGCGGCCTCGTAAAGCCTTTCTCCAAGAACTCTGTGCATTTCCCTTGTCTCCATACGGCCCAGAACTGCTGCGAGGATCTCTAAGCGTGGCACAGGGTAGCTCTCTACACGGGCTAGCCCAGGCCCGCCAGGCGCTATGCGTATCTCTAGGCCGCGTCCATGGAGCATTGCTACCACGTCGCCTAGGCCGGTCCCAGCCCGGACCTCAGCCTCATGCGCGATACTGGCAGACTCTAGTAGACCCATACCGCTGAGAAGCCCCGCGCCAAGGGCTATGCCTAGAGCTATGCCAGCGGAGACAGCGAAACCAGCGCCGAGCGGAACCGGAGAGGATATGCGTATATGCGCAGGCGTAGCGCTGTTCATTAGCTTAAGGGTTTCTGAGGCAACGCTTGGCAAGCTACTCAGCTGGCTACCCTCCACGGTTATCTCGACGCGCCACTCCCTTGCCCGTGTCGCCTCTACCTCGATGCCTGGCTCCATTAGCAACCCGGCACCCAGGCTACCCGATAAGAGCAGGCTATGCCGCCAGACTGGTATCCAGAGCCCAGTAACGTGCAGCGGGATCCACAACTTGACACGCTTAACCAAGCAGTATTCCCGGGGTACATTATCCGTCTTCACACGAATTATTGTATTATCGTATGGCTTCTCCTGGCTCTGTACGGGCTCCTTAATACCCGGCTAGGCTCCGTTCTATGAGCTGGGGAAGGGTTTCTCCTAGGGTGCGCTATCTATTGGAGGCTCTACACCCCAGTCTCGGTATAATAGGCGAGCTAGAGGGCGAGTTGCGCGGTAAATGCATAGTACTCGGTGTTACTGGTAGCGCCGCTGTTTATCGAAGCATCGATCTCGCACGCCTCCTAATGAGGCTTGGCGCGAGAATAAGAGTAGTAATGACCCCTGCTGCTACCGAGCTAGTCTCGCCCACACTCTTTGAATGGGCCACTGGGTACCCAGTAGTAACTCGCCTCGCTGGCTCAATAGAGCACGTCCTGCTACCTCGTAGCTGCGACGCCGTGGTTGTTGCACCTGCCTCCCTGGATACATTGGCTGAGATAGCCCAGTTGCGGGCCTCGACCCCGGTCTCGGCCCTGGTACAGGAAGCCCTTGGACTGGGCAAGCCCGTGCTCCTTGTACCAGCGATGCACCTTGGTATGTGGAGGAGAGCAAGAACACTCATCACCGAGCTCAGGCGACAAGGGCTCCACGTCCTTGAGCCCTACGTGGAGGGTGAGCAGGCCAAGTACCCGCCAACCGAGCTCATAGCTTGGTGGGTTGAGGCCATACTGACGAGGGGGAGAGACCTTGAGGGTAGACATGTGCTCGTAACTGCTGGGCCTAGCCGCGAGCCCATAGACGCTGTACGTGTCATAACCAATCCGTCCTCGGGGAAAATGGGCCTATACTTGGCGCTCGAAGCTGCCTGGAGAGGAGCAGAGGTAACGCTACTGCATGGGCCTCTCTGCGTAAACCTGTCGCCTCAGTGGAGGAATTATGTGAAGAGCTACGAGTTCGTGCGCGCCGAGGAGGCTGCTAGGCTCATAAAGGAGCATGTTAGGGGCAAGGATGCAGCCCTCTACGCAGCCGCTATAAGCGACTATGCACCTGCCGAGGAGGAGAGAGGCAAGATAGACTCCCACCAGGTACGCGAGGTAACTATAAGGCTGAAGCAGACGCCAAAAGTCATATCTGTCGGCGTGGAGGCGGAGCCGCACGCTATCCACATAGGCTTCGCAGCCGAGGCGACGACATCGAGGGAGAAGCTCATAGAGAGGGCTAAGAAGAAGCTCGAGCACTACAAGCTAGACGCCGTAGCAGCTAACAGCGTTGTTGAGCCGGGAGCCGGGTTCTGGGCCGAGACAAACCACGTTTACCTAGTGACATGGAGGGGCAATGTGGTAGAGATACCCAGGATGCATAAGAGGCTTGTTGCGAGAAGAATACTCGATATCGCTAAAGAGCTACTAGAGGAGGGGCCGCGGCCTCGCTAAGCGGGCTCGGTTCCGCGAGGAGGTCTGCCAGCGTACTGGACAGCGTCCTCGAGGTCGCGGAAAACCCTAACACATAGCCTCTTGCGGCCACGGAGCCTCATCTTTAGCGGAACGAGGTAGTAAACGCTCCCCGTGAACGGGTCATCGGGTACCCAGAGCACGAGTATACGGTACCCTGTCTCAGCCACTGCTAGCTCCATGGCCTTGGATATTAGGGGCCTAGCCTTGTCCCCGCATGCTCTCATGCGTGGAACTTCTAGCTGGTATGGCGGTTGCTGCCTCTTTTCGTAGACGCGGCCACGGCCAGCGATCCACACTGTTACTGCTGCTGTGCCCCCGGGTAGTAGTCGCTCCTCTTCCTCCCCTATCTCTATTGGCTCGAGTTCCTCCTCGGGCTCGAGCTCTGGCAGCTCGAGCGCCAAGCCCCTTCCCCGATCTATATAAGTTCTAGGCGTCTCTTGTGGTTATAAGCATAGCCAATGGATTTGATTAGTCTAGCGATAATAGTACGGTACTACTAGGCCTGCCTAGCTCGCCAAGCAACACCGTTCTCCGTAGCCAGGGGCTCTACTAGGCCCTCCTCCTCTAGCCACGCTACTACCGAGACGAGGGCCGTTCTATTGAGGAGTAGCTGGCGGGGACTAGGCTCTGCGGCGGATAGCTCTCGAGTCGCTAAGTAGGCTAGCTTGTCCAGGGTTAGTGGGCCGTGCTCCTTGATGGCTCCTAGTACGTACTCCCTTACCCTCTTCACTGCCTGTATGTTCACGTCTATCATCGCTACCGCTCTCTTCGCTTCAGCGACGGGGCCGTGGCCAGGCACTATTTTGTAGCCAGCTTCTGCTAGTTCTCTTAGCCTTGCTAGGCTCTCTTGCCATTCTCTTAGATCAGCTGCAAAGGGTATACCGAACCTAGCCAATACTCTTTCGCCGAGAACCGCGTCGCCCGCCGCAACTACCTGGTCGTCTTCGATAACGATACCACTATGGCCATGCGTGTGTCCGTGAAGATCCAGGCTCCGGGTACCCGGCAATACCTCCTCGCCCCATCCAAAGGTATTGGTTACCCTTAGGGCTACTGGCGGCATGGCTGCTAAGGCTTCCGAGACAACACCGCCATAAACGACATTGAACCTCGCCTTGACGCTCTCCACCAGAGCTAAGCAGAGCCTATGCACATGAACCCTTGTATCAGGGCTGAGCAAACCGGGGGCAGCCGCTAAGTGATCGGTGTGGCCATGCGTGAGCACTATGTCCGTTAAGCTGAGCCCAAGGCTTCCCAGCGCCTCTGTAATTGTCTTATCGCGGTCAGCTCCTATACCGGGGTCAATAACGGCCACGTGGTCGCCGAGGCTAACGATGATGGTGTTAGGGCTACCTGGCACAAGCCATGTATGCTCTCCGAGGCGGCGAGGCTTCCTAGCCAATCCCTAGCACCTAGCCCTAGCCTACAAGCGTCTCGGTGAAAAGCCCTTACGCTACCCCGCAAATGGTACAGCGGGGAAACTAAATCAGTGGACCCAGATCTATGACTAAGACTTGCGGGCAGCTCACCCGCCTGACACCGGGGAAGCGCCCCGCTGTAGAGGGATGAGGGCGGGGTCCACAGGGCGGCGAATACCTCCCATTTATCTTCTACTAGTTTCTATGGCGGAGAGTAATGGGCTATGAGTAGCCGGGATGAGTGGGGCTGGCTCGGTAAAGCGTTGCGCAGCGTGCTTGACTCGGAGCTACGGAGATGGGGAGGCTTAAGACTCGTTGATGCTTTTATTGGTCCCCGTTACTCCTATGTGGAGTTGGATGATGGATGGTGTGGTGTAGCTTATTCTCCTAGGGAGACTGGGCAGGTCGTAGAGGAGCTAGAGCATGCCACTCCCCGGTATCTTGCCCGGCTCGTTGAGCGCGGCCTCGGGGGCGGGGCTGCTTCACTCGCGCTAGCCGCTACAAATGCCGCCACAATGGCGTGGATCTACGAGACCCTTGATCCACCAATAATTATCGAGACGCGTCTCAGCGATTTTATCGAGCTGCGTAGCGACGATGTTGTAGCAGTTATTGGCTTCATGAGAGGAGTTGTAGAGGAGCTAGCGAACAAGGTGAACAAGGTCTATGTTATAGAGCTTAGCAAGGAGCTAAGACAAGAGGCCAACAATATCAGCGGCGTAGAGGTCCTCGGCGCTGAGGACGGCATGAAGGTTCTCCCCCAGGTATCCGTACTGGTGGCGACTGGTAGTGCGCTCCTCTACCCAGCTATATTCCGGCAGCAACTAGCCAAGGCGAGGAATGCCCGGGAGAGAGTCATCGTTGGCCCTACATCTAGTTTCCATCCACGCCTAGCAAGGCTCCTAGGCCTCACGGGGCTCGGCGGAGTATACATTGACCCATCGCTTTGCAGGATTCTAAGATGGCATATCGCAGGCGGGGGAGGGATTCATAGCCTTAGGCGACGGGGCTCCAAGGCCCCCTTGCTCCCAAGGTTCTTTGCCAGGGTCTAGGCCTGTGTATGCATACCCCACTCACGGAAAGTATTCACGCCCATGTATATTCCGCGCTGCATTACATGGAGCAAATATAGGGTCTGAGGATGCTTTATCTCGTAGCACTTGTTCTCCGATGGCTCTTCGCCGAGTAATCGTAGAACGGATGATATGAGCGAGACCATTTTCGCCGCATCGTCGCCGAATCTCTCAACGATTTCTTGTGGACAGAATCTTAGCCCGAATAGCTGAGTCGATAAGTAGTAGAGTAGATCCTCGCTAGGCGTGACCTCGAGGCCTCGGATGGCAGAGAATCCTCTCTCATATACTAGCTTCACGTACTTATTGACGCTGAATGTGTTAACGTAGACGTATTTTCCGAGGCGTGCTATCCCGCTGAGACCTATCGCGAAGAACTTGTCATAGTCTACTATGTACTCGTCGACGAGTTCGGAGCCCTTGTCCATGCACCAGGGAGTAGCTGGCCTATAGTCATGCCTAGCTGCCTCCTCGAGAATCGTTTCATAGAGTATCCGCTCGAGGGGGTGCCAGGGCCCCTCTCTTCTACGCCTCTCGTACTCCCGTAGCCCTGGTGCTGGCATTAAGGGGTAGAATGTTACCTGGTCTGCGCCTAGCTCTAGGGCCCTGCTTGCCTCCCCGCGTATTGTCTCGGGGGTATCGCTACTCACGCCCCATAACATGTCTATGTTAAGGGTCTTGAACTTACCCCTAGCAGCCCTAACTGCCTCTAAGGAATGCTCCACGCTATGGTGGAGTCTCCCGAGCTCTCGGAGCCTATCGTTGCGTAGTGCTTGTACACCTATGCTGAGCCTGGTTACTCCTACTGAGCGCAGAACGCTTACAGCCTCGTCGCTTATGTCTAGTGGGCTAGCCTCTGTAGATACGCTTATGGCTCTTCCATAGTAGCTGCGAAGAACATCTATGAACTCTGCTAACGAGTATACGTTTATCGACGGCGTTCCACCACCTATGTAGACAACTTGTATCCTCGGGTTCTCCGCGACCGTTGCTAGCCACTCAGCCTCCCTCTTTATAGCAGCCATATAGTCGGCATAGGCTTTTGACTCGTACGCGTACCTCACAAAGCAGCAAAACTTGCACAGCGGTGTATGGCAGAAAGGCATGTGGACGTAGAGCGCATAGTTCCCGGGCTCGAGAGACGCGAGGTACTTGAAGTGTCTCTCCTCTTCAAGGCTACTTGCCTCGACTCTCCTAAAGAAGTTCTCCACCCTCTTTGTCACGAGTTGGCCAAGCATTTTGCCTATTAGCTGTATTGTTTGGGGAATACCGAGAGCGTTCCTAGGGCTTATCGGCATTTTTGTTTCATCTCGTTTATTTTCTCTAAAACCCCGGGTCTATGCTAGCGGGGGTGCTAGGGTTAATAGGGGGAGCATCGGATATGTGCGAGCCGTCTCCATCTCCATGGCTCTTTCTCGGGCCTAGGCGCCTATTCTTCATAAGGTAATACCGTTGGCATAGTATGCTTGGTGGAGAGAGACAACCCCGATACACCCGCCTCTTTTCAGGAGAAAAACCGCCAAGGCCATGAGGGGCCGAGCAGTATTGGTGAGACCAGGGAGTGTCGCCCAGCCTATAGGGATGGTTACTGGAGACGCTAGGCCAGACTACTTCATATTCACAGCTGATCCCGATAACATACCGCCGCTCTACGACTACGTCTATGTCGAGGCCAAGGAGGTTCCACCGGGCGAGACGGAGCCAGTAACTGTGAAGATTCTTGCACAGATACGCGGCATTAAGCGCTCAGCAATCGGGGTCTCCCCCGAGCACCCCTGGCCTGTTCTGCGTAACCTCTCCCTCCCGAGGGGCAGCGATACCGTCGTAGCTGCTGCAAAGGTTCTCGGGTACAAGTGGCGTGGGGGGATATACTATCCGCGGCACGCGCCCCCCGTGGGTACATGGGTCTATTTGGCCCCGGACAAGCTTCTCGAGGAATTCTACTCCGTTGAGGAGGCTAGGAGGCTTCATGTAGGCTACCTTATCTCGAGGCCAACTGTTCCAGCCTTTCTCGATCTTGAGGGAGTTAAGCGCCATGTAGCAATCATAGCTGCTACTGGTGCTGGCAAGACATGGGCAAGCGTAGTACTCATAGAGGAGTTGTTAAAGAAGGGAGCAACAATAGTCGTGCTTGACCCTCACGGCGAGTATACTGCTATGAAGAGGACTGTTCATAGACTAGGCAAAGGCTATGAAAACGCAGTGAGGATTATCAAGGGGCACCGGGAGCAGGACGGTGATATACAGTACAGCATCAGCGTCGCCGACATGACTGCAGAGGAACTCGCCTCAATAGCCGGCGTGCCCTCGAAGGCCACTAGGATAAGGAGCGTGATCTATGGCGCGAAGAGGCTCTCTAGGTGGATGGCTGAGGCAACCGGCGAGCCCAGGTGGAAGGGGCTAAGAGGCATAATAAGAATAATACAAGCAGCTATCGATGCCGCCGAGATTACCAGAGCACAGGGGAATATGAGACTTGAAGTCTTTGCCCAGAACCTTGCCGCGAGGCTCGCTATGAAGGCTGGTAAGGCCCAGGATGAGCTGAAAACTATTCAGCAAAGGCTTCGAGAACTCTCGGCTCTCGACGAGGGTGTTGGGAAAGGCATTAGGAGGCTATGGCTGAGCCTCGGCAGGGATACGTCGCCTGGCTATGACGCGATAAGGTATCTCGACGAGCTCGTGAGAATAGGCGTGTACGGTACTCGTACCATCCCGCTTGACGTGTTACTTGAGCCAGGCACCGTGACGGTGATTAATCTTGCTGGTCTTAGAGCCGAGGTGCAGGATCACCTAGTCTACAATATCCTCTACAGAGTATTTAGTGCACGACTACGCTATCTTAGGCGGCTACCAGGAGAGAGCTACCCATATCCTGTCGTCGTTGTACTGGAGGAGGCTCATAGATTCGTTCCCCCGAGGACCCAGAGGCAGACGAGGAGCAGAGACATTGTTGCCACAATAGCCTCGGAGGGCAGGAAGTTTGGCGTATTCTTGGTAGCTATAACTCAGAGGCCTAGCCGGCTTGACCCCGATGTGCTGAGCCAGCTCCAGGGCCAGATAATCCTCAGAATAGTTAATCCAAGGGACCAGGAAGCTATACGTGACTCCAGCGAGCAGGTAAGCCAAGACCTACTAGATAACCTACCAGGACTGAATACAGGCGAGGCCGTTGTTGTTGGGCCGTTGTCCCCGGCACCTATTATGATGAGGCTACGTGACCGTGTACTGAGCTATAGTGGTGGCGACATAAGCCTTGTAGAGGCGTGGAGCGGTACCAGGAGCGATCTAAGAGTTATCGAGGAGCTTCGCAGAGAGATCATAGAGAAGGTGACTAGTATCACGGGTGACCGCTATGCCAGTGTCGCAGAAGCTCTCTCAGAGCTAACTGGTCTCGATATATCGCCCAGCTCTGCTGACCATGCGCTGAGACTTATTGTTCGGGAAAGTGTATGGGCTAGCTTCAACGAGGAACTGGGAATAGTCTCTGGCGAGGTCGTTTACCATGATGGCAGGAGCTGCGAGGCCCGGATAGACCTCGAGTCAAGGAAAGCTAGTTGCTCTTGTTGCGGTGAGAGAATCTGCGGCCACGTAGTCGCTGTCCTTATCCGAGCATTACTCGATGATCTCCTAGTGTCTACACGTAGTGTTTCTGAGGAGCCTTGGTCAGAGCTACTCTGATGATCAGTACTATTTAAGCTTATTCCTACATCGCCTCGGGGCAAGCGACTAAGAGGTTTTAACGCACAGCCATGAATAGAGTACTTGCAGAGGTGCTACACACCACCCATCGCTTATCTACTCAGGAGAATAGAGAATCCCTCTTGACTACGCGTAGAGGAGGGCTGGTATGGTGTGTCCATAACAGTAGCGCTTATACACATGAGGCTTAAGCCCCTAGCCAAGAAAAGCAACCTCGAGAAAGCAAGGAAGCTCGTGAGAGAAGCAGCGCTAAAGGGCGCGAGTGTCGCCGTGCTCCCCTCCTTCGTTAATACGGGTCCCTTCTTCCTCTACTATCCACGCACTCGTAACAAGTCAATAGCCCGTAATCAGGCTGAACGCGTACCCGGTAGCACCTTCGAGTACTTGTCAATGATGGCAATAGAGAATGGCATCTACTTGATAGCTGGCCCCATAGTTGAGAGAGCTGGACCAAAGATGTTCCTCACGACACTAGTGATAATGCCTAATGGCGCGCTGCTTACAAAGTATCGTAAGATAAGCTGTAACGCTGTTGACGAGGATCTAGGGATAAGCCCTGGCAGAGAGGTAGTAGTATTCAACGAAGTAGGTAGGGCGATGGGCATAATGTCAGAAGACGATATCTACTACCCGGAGATAGCACGCGCCCTCCTCCTCGGAGGCGCAACAGCACTCGTAACCACACTAAGGCCTGGCGAAGACGTAAACAAGGTCAAGCTCACACTCCTGGCCCGAAGTATGGAGAACAAGGTACCAATACTTGCTGTTGGAGGTGCATTCGAGACAGTAGAGAACGTAATAGATATTCCAACAATGGTTGTTGACCCGCAGAACGGCATCGTAGAAGAGATTAATGAGCCCAAGGATACTTTTCTCCTGGTAGAAGTAATGGAGAAGCCTAGTAATATGCGAGACATAGTTGATGCAAGCCTACGAGCAAAAACCCTTGCGTCGATACTCTGCAAAGCAGCCAAAGAAAGCCTAATAGAGAACCTTGTATCGAAATACCGCCAACAATGACCATCGAAAAAAGGCTTGGTAATAGCAGTAGATAATATTGTACACTGATTGCTTATGCCTAGTAGAACGATGTACGAGAACCCGTCGCAGAGATACATCTCATCTCTTGGCGCTAGCCTGTAGAATGTTCCCCTTATTGCGCCAGTTCTAGTTGTGTAATCCTTTACACCCCGATTTATAACCCAGTTATTTGTTTAAAGCCAACCTATTTTTAGCACCTGGTTAACACAAGTTAAATAGATCGTGGAGAGAAGGGGAGAGGCAATGAGCAGGGCAGCCCTCGTCTCGCTTGTGGTCATAGTAGCTATAGTTGCTGGCCTCGTGGGCTACTACGCAGGTAAGGCAGGCACGAAAACCCAGACAATAACAGTGACTCCAGCCGGGACGCAGACGCCGAGCACCATAACTGTGACAATGACGCCTAAGCCCAAGAAGCTCAAAGTATATGTCTACAGCGACTTCATGGCATGGGGCTCAGACCCCAAGCTCTTCGATAAACTAGTAAAGGATTTTGAGAAGGAGACGGGAATAAGCGTTGAGATACGCAAATTCGATGATGCCAGGACTATGGTTACGACAGCTATAGCCGAGTACAAGAAAGGAGTAAAGACCGCCGATATACTCATAGGTGTTGATAGTCTACTAATAGTTGAGCTAAAGAATAACAATATGCTCCAATGCTACCTATCCCCCTTCGCTGACCCTAAGCTAGCAGAGGCACTTGACCCAGAGAAGTGCGTAACACCCATAGACTATGGCCTCATCGCCCTCGTCTATGATCCCTCAAGGCTATCTAAGGACGAGCTAGCAATGATAAAGGATGGCGTCACTCTCAGCGAGCTGGTCAAGCTAGCGCCCAGAATAGTGACAGAGGATCCAACCAAGAGTAGCCCTGGGCTAAACTTCCTACTCTACACAATAGCCCTGGCTAACAAGGCTGGGCTCGACTGGAAGACGCTATGGAAGCAGATGAAGAACAATAAGCTACTCGTACTAGGCTCTTGGAGCGACGCGTTCAACGAGTTCCTGCGCAAGGGTAGTACCAGAGCCATAGTCGTAAGCTATGGTACTGACCCGGCATATAGCGCGTGGGAGAACCTTAGACACGGCAAGCCAATGAAGCCCAGCATTAATGCAACAGTACTAGTGCTCAATGGTAGAAAGTATGGATGGGTACAGGTAGAGGGCGTGGCTATACTCAAGGGAGCAGACATGGATGCTGCTAAGAAATTTGTTGACTGGCTACTAAGCATTGAGGTACAGAGCCTTATACCTGAGAATCAGTGGATGCTGCCAGCAAGGCCCGGGGTGCCCCTCCCAGTGTTCTATAAGTATGCGTTGACCGAGAAGGATGTAGACGAGTTAGCAAACACGCTGCTATCGCCCCAGGAGATTTCAAAGAACCTAGAGAACTGGCTAACACAGTGGCTAAGCATCATGAGCAAGTAACGAGCACAAGTAAATGCCATCGCCTAAATAATAGCCTAGCAGAGAATAATGAACTAATTCATTGTGTTTTTCCCCTCATACTGCTCCTCTGTCCTCCTTACTTGGCGCCGAGCATACCTCCTCATACTACGTGGTGGAGGCCTCGTTCTACGAGCCGGGACGAAGACTACTAGGGCGCGGAGAACCTCGGGGACCTCGTGTACTAGTTTTCGCGCTATCCGCATTGACTCGCGATGAGCTGTTCCAAGAGTTATGCCGGGTGGTGCTTCTAGCCATAGTTCTACCTCGTAGAATGTGCCGTAGCTTTCTATCTTGAGGCGCCTAACCCTGCTATACCTTGTAGCCTGCCTAACTGTGCTTAGTACTTTGGCCCGGATCTCCCTGTACACGTGATGCGGAGTAATACCTATGAGGTGATATACTGCTTCCTGGGCTATCCCTATCACGCCATAGGATACATAAATACCCATAATTATAGAGGCTACTTGCTCAACAAGGGTACTGCTTAGGAGATTAGACAAGACTATCGCAATGCCACCGGCTAGCTCTAGTACAAAGTCTAGGCTTAGTTTCTCAGCGATAGCACGGATACTTACTATTCTTAGCCCTATTCGGCTAAGCCCCCGCCTAGCTAGTTTCTCGAGCACAAGGCTGGTAGCACTACTCGTGAAGAGGTATAACGAGTAAATCGCTGGAGTAATGCCCACGTGGCTGCTAAGTAGGTTCCTTATTATCGCTAGCACTGTTACCACGAGGGCTATGAACGAGGTTATTAGGACGGCTAGCGACTCTATTCTTAGAACCTCGTACCTGGTACGATAAATGAGGGCCCGTGACGCTGCTATCTTAAGGGCTACTGCTAACCCGCCAAACGACATAGCTTCCACAAGCCAGATTAATCCCTCCATTAATATTACATCGGAGCCAGTAATCATGTATAGGATTATACCGATCAACGATAAAGCAAGAGAGACAAGCGATATAATGTACGTTGTTCTCACAGCCCTGGTAGCCGTCAATATCTTCCTCACAGCTATCCGTCTAACCAAGGCCGCTTACCTCCTCAGCTACAGCACCTACTTAGATCAAGATGGTGCAAGGCGATAGACAATGGGAGCATAGTGTTTATCCTTATTTGACCAGCTGCGAGCCTCTACCTCTTAGCCCAGAATGCTTGAAAATAGTAACTAATTAGCCTAGATTTACGTAGCGCTAGGAATAAAACCGGTGCTCTAGTAATGGAGCATGCGATCATAAAGCTTTAAATGGTATTGATTAGTGCCGTTTCATTGCTGAGTGCTTGTCTCTGCTTGGCTTGGTAGTCTAACCCTTATTCGGACTTCTTCAAGGCCCTTATCGGTTATCATGAATGGTACCCAGCCATAGGCCACGGGTACGCCGCGAGCCTTCTTAATCAGTATCTCTTTTACGGAGTAGCCTGCCTCCATAGCTGCTGAGTGGTACCTCGTAACTATGAACACGTCTACCATGTACTCCATGGTCGCGGCTATATCGGCGTATAACTGGGTAGGGGTGTGCAGCGTTGCGAACACTGGCATATTACGCTTCTTTGCTATGAGTATTCTCAGCATATTGACGAAGTCATAGACCATGTTGGCGTCGTGCCACTGGAAAAACGGGTTAAGGCTATCAAGAACAATGGCTCCCTTGCCTCTTACGCTCCTCGCGTCTAGTATCCTCGTTATCGTGGATATTGCTGCGTGTATATCCAGGCTTCTGAGGCGATCAGCTACGGGTGCTTCTGTCTCGTAGCCATAGCGCCCACCATACCCATCTATGAAGACTAGTTTCCCCTCGTCAATGAACCTTCTTGCTTCTATACCCCTGAACTCAAGTGACTCTATTATATCGGCTGGGTCATCATCAAGGGCTAGGTATATGACGGGCTCGTCTCGGTTTAAGAGGCTTGCTGCTATTTGTTGGATTATATAGGTTTTTCCGGTTCCGCCCTCGCCTGCTAGGAGGACGAAACTATTACGCCAAATGCCTTTGGGGAGAAGCTTGTCTAGAAGGGGTATATTGAGCTTTATGAGCATTTCTTCTCCCAAGGCGAGCTTCTACCACAGTTAATGTATTCTCTGCTAGAGCGAAAATATACATATTGGTTTAGACAAGGAATAGTACATAAATATGACTCGAAGAAGACCATAGTATCTAGAGAATGTGCTTGAACCACATGTTCTCCGGTGCTGGCCTTGAAGTGGTTTAAGGAGAACGGGCCTGCTTATACTATTCTTCGTGTAGTGCTTGAGCCCGGCGAAGAGGTATATGCCGAGCCTGGTGCGCTCATGCTGATGCGCGGAGACGTAGAGGTCAAGACGAGTAGCGGCGGCATAGGAAAAGCGTTGGCAAGGAAGCTTCTCGGCGGCGAGAGCTTCTTCATTAATAAGTATCGTGCCTTGAGCGAGGCCGAGATATGGTTCGTGCCATCGACGCCAGGTGATATAGAGGCTATAGAAATGAACCACGATGAGTGGATAATCCAGGACACTAGTTATCTCGCCCATAGCGGCGATATAGATATTAGCGCTAAGTTTACCGGGCTGCGAGGCCTCATAGCTGAGGGTAACTTGTTCTGGCTACGCGCTAGCGGTACTGGCTTGCTATGGGTCTCGAGCTACGGGGCTATCCGGAGAATAGAGGTAGGGCCAGGAGAAAGGCTGGTCGTAGATAACTATCACTTCGTGGCAATGCCCGCTGACACGAACTATGTCGTGAAGAAGTTCGGTGGTCTCAAGACATTCCTATTCGGCGGCGAGGGCTTCGTCATAGATGTTAGGGGCCCTGCAACAATCTATGTCCAGACCAGGATATTGCCACCGCTAGCGAAGCTACTTAGTAGGTACATCTCTAGAGACTAAGAACTAGGTGCCTCTCAGGGGGGTGTATGCCTCCAGAGAGATATCGGTGAAGGCTCTACAAGGCCTGGCCTATTTTTCCCTTCCCTAAGCCTTCTAAGCGCCCTCGATATCGGCTCTGCGTCAAACGCTATTGTTGTGTGAAGCGCTGCTAGGCCGACATACTCGCCGAATCTCCGGTGAAGCTCCGCATCAACAGCTTGTTCAGGGACGCCATAGGCCTCTGATGCTAGGCGCTTAAGCCACCTATCAAGAGGAAGTGCGCCATAGTCCCGGCAAGCGAGGAGCCTCATTAGCGCCAGTGTATATCTTCCTATTCCTCTTACCTCTCTTGCCTCATCTATATCGCTGCAGCCTAGCTCATGTATCCGCCTCCTAATTGCCTCCATCACTGTTCTGGCTCGGTACCCGAGCCCAGCCTTCCTCAAGAGGTCTAAGCTAAGGTTCTCGGGCAGGGGTGTCTCGAGGTATACGCCCATACCCTTTGCCGCGAGCCTCCTAGATACTAGTCTGTGGAGGCGATAGAGCATACCCCATCCCTGCTTGAAGCTCGCGTTTTGCTGGCATACCGCTATGAGGAATGCCGCCCAGATACTGGTGCCACGGAGCCTTAGCCCGGGCATTGTCTCGGCTACACCGCCCACAAGGGGGTCGCCGCGGGCTCTTCTCCAGTAGTCTGAGAGGTCTTCCCATATGCCTAGGCGGTACTCGAGCTCGTCAAGCTTTTCTTCCCAGCAATTATTCCCGGGCTCGCTGAATACCCTGAGGCTTAGGACACCGTTATCCTCTGAGAGTACTGCTATGGCTCCTCTACAGAGCTCTATCCTATGAACGCTGCCGTCGTACATCCAGCCAAAACTATACGTCATAGCTGTGTGGTGGAAACTATATCCTTTATCCGTCTCCACGAGCGCCTCGTATACCGGCCCCAATAGCCTTACATCCTCCAAGACCTTGCTCCCACCTATTAGGCGGGCAACAACGCTTAAGTCTAGCAAAGAAACGCCGAGGCTACGCAGTAGGAGGCCCCTGGCTCTCCCCTAGATGGGTGGGAGTTCTGTGGCCCAGGGTAATCCCTCACGTATTACGGTATTTAGGCCTTTACCGCGAATGCCTCGGATGACGGGACTAGGAGGATTGCTATGCCGAGTAACGCGGAGCTAGCAGTAATCTTATCGGGGTTCCTGCCCGGTTATGAGCCTAGGTACGCATACATAGTTCTTTCAAGGCTGCTCGGGAGCACGCAGGCACTGATTATTAGTATAGGCGAGGCAGTTCTATTAGCGGTATTGCTTGGACTTGTAGCCGAGGAGGCGTGGGAGCTATTGTTGCGTCTCTCTACGCGGATCAAGGCCCTAAGAATCCTTGTGAGACGCGTAGTCTCGGCACAGGAGAAGGCAAGAAACCTAGTAGAGCGTTATGGCGTAATTGGTCTCTCGCTCTTCGTAGCAGTTCCTCTCCCTGTTACCGGTATCTATACAGGCTCGGTAGTAGCTGTGCTACTTGGCCTTAATAAGCGGGCAGCAATACTCTCGCTCGTCCTTGGAGGAGTATTGTCCGTCCTTATAGTGGCTGTGCTAAGCGAGCTAGGTGGGAGAATAATTGGCTAGGGCTCCGCTAGGCACGGTAAGGGTACGCGGCGAGGGAGCTAGGCTCGTTGAGAAGAAAGGAGCACTAATGATTTATCGCAAGTGGGTTGAGGCCCGGGGCGTTGAGCATGGCGAGCTAGTTGTCGTAGAGAACGAGAGAGGAGAGACTATTGGCTGCGGCTTCTATGACGGGGTAGGCCCGGTTGCGCTAAGGCTCGTTGAGACACTTGATTGCTCGTTCGCGTCGCCCGAGGAGGCGCTCTATACCCTCTTGGAGAGAAGCTATGATGCGAGGAGACGGGCTGGTCTCGTGGGTGCTGAGAAGGGGTATCGCCTAGTACATAGTGATGGTGACTATCTCCCGGGGCTCATAGTTGATATCTACTCGGAGCTAGCGGTGACCCAGCTAAGTAGCGCTGTATGGGACAAGCACCGGGACCTCGTAACGAGGCTAGTAGTCGAAGTTACGGGTGCTCGCCACGTGTACGAGAAGAGTGTGCAACGTACCCGCCTAGACATAGGGCTTAAGCCCTTCGAGAAACTACTCTACGGCGACAAAACAACCACAGTTATACGAGAGGGCGATGCAGTCTTCTTCGTAGATGCTAGGCATGGCCAGAAGACTGGGTTCTTCCTGGATCAGAGACTGAACAGACTAGATTTTGGGCGACTAGCCAGGGGCCATGTGCTTGACCTATTTAGCTATACTGGTGGCTTCGGCATACACGCCCTCGTGGCGGGGGCCGAGAAAGCCGTCTTCGTAGAAGAGGATGAGAAAGCAATAAGGATTCTCAGAAAGAACCTCGAAATAAACAAGGTAGCGGATCGCGCACAAATAATTAACGAAAATGTGTGGGGCTTCCTGGGAAGAAAGCACGGAGAACTATACGACGCCGTAGCTGTTGATCCACCCGCCTTTATCCCGCACCCAGGAGCATATGTACAGGGCTCGAGGGCTTACAGGAAGCTCTATTCCAGGGCCCTTAAGCTGGCTAGTAGTGGTGGCCTAGTATTCTTGAGTAGCTGTAGTGCCCACTTACCGAGACAAAACTTCGCCTCAATCGTTGCCGAGGCATTCCAGTTAGCAGGCAAGCACTACCTACCCCTCGGAGATATTAGAGGAATGCCCCCGGATCACCCGGTTAGGCCCGTTGCGCCACACTTATCGTATCTCAAGGCCTTCTTCGCCATAGCGTACTAGGGGATAGATACCTCTCCGGAGGAGCAGGGGCGCTTATGTAGTATGACCCGTAGCTAGTTGTTTTCTGGGAGTAGGTGGCGAGTCCAATTGTCCCTCGTCATTAAGGATGTGGGCGAGGAAGTAGGTATCGTTCTTAGCAACGCTACCTCGTCTATAGCCCCAATAGCGCTTCGGCGCGACAAGGAGCTAGCTGTCCGCGAAGAAGACCTGGTGCTTATCGAGGACGCTAACATAGGGAAAGGCTACTACATGCTAGGCGTTGTTAGATGGCTAACTCGCTACGAGCCCTTCCTGCGCAGGAGTACCCATAACGTCTACATCGAGCACCCTGAGGCCCTGACCTCTGAAGTAGTCATGCCGTTCTCTAACGCTTTTGTGGAAATCTATGGAGCGGTTTGTGATGGTTCAAGCATCTGTGGCGGCAAGGGCTTTGTGA
>JALVHV010000004.1 GCA_027028845.1 Pyrodictiaceae archaeon
AGCCACTCGTACGCGAGGACTTCTGGGAAATAGTTGAACCCATGGCTAATAAGCAAAGACCAAAGCTCTCACTTAGCACCAATGGGACCCTAATAACACGCGATATAGCCCATAAACTAGCATCTTATGGATTCGTATACGTAGGTATATCAATCGATAGCATTGTACCAGCTAGGCATGACTACTTCCGCGGCGTCAAGGGAGCCTTTGAAGCAGCTGTTAGAGGTATAAAGAACTCCCTAGAAGCAGGCATTGATGTCGGAATACGTACTACTATCACCAAGTTTAACGTAGACGAGGTGCCAGCTATACTTAAGTGGGCCCACGATAATGGAATAAGAAGAGTAAGTCTCTATATCCTTGACACTGTCGGCCGTGGCGCTTTCATCAAGGACTTATTACCGAGCCATGATCAGCTAAAGAAATTAGCACATGTACTCATAGATGAGGCACGGAAATATGCAGACAACATGGAGATACTAGTTGTGCGTGCACAATTCATGGGCTTCTATATAGCCTCGCTACTAGCCAAGAACAGAGAAGAGTTTCTCCAATACATCAAGATGCTAGACGCGCAGGGCAACTGTGGGCGCAAGAGCATAAGTATATACCCTGACGGGGAGGTTAAGCCCTGTCAGTTCATAGACTGGGTGAGTCTAGGTAACCTAAGGGAGCAAAGCCTTTCAGAGATACTTAGACCCGATAACGAGAAACTAAAGCCGTTTATAAATATAGAGAAATACCTACGCGGCGAGAGATGCGGTAAGTGCCCATTTAGGAGGATATGTGGAGGAGGAAGCCGTGGGAGAGCCCTAGCACTTACCGGTGATGAATGGGGAGACGACCCACTATGCTTCATCGATTACAATGAACTAGCCAAGCGATACGGGATAGAGCCGGGTACTGTTCTCTAAGTATCTAGCATTGCTTTTTAACTCCTTTACGTCTAGCGAGCTCCATGAGTATAGGAATCTCCCTCATTTTCTCACATGGTAGTATATCCCATAGTACTCCGGGAGGCTTCTTCTCGCCGGAACGGGTCTTAATAACCCGCGTCGGAGTAGCTATGTAATCAACAACTAAGTCATAAGGTTCACGTGGAATCTGTTCAACTATTTGTACGTCATGAACAGTTGTCGCTATGGGCGTATCATCGCTGACCAGTCCGAGCTCGCGAAGAATAGCGTACTCCAACTCGGCATACCCTTCCCCCTTACCTATACGATGCCCCTGCCGGTCAACAGCAACAGAGCCAGTAACTATTAGATCAATACCTCCTAGCTCCCTCAGCTCATCTAGCCCTATCTTTCGCCCCAGCTGAAAGGCTCCGCGTATCGTTGCAGCCTTCTCATAAAGAAACGAAGGTATCTTGCTTGGATCAAGAACTATGAACCCTTCTCTAATCCGTGGCGTCGCCATTACTAGTAGCTTGCCTTGCCGAAGCGCCATTAACCTAACCCATTTCTGCGGAGAATCAGGGTTAACCTTCACTATACGCGCCTCTTTCCAGACACGAGTCTTAGCGAGATTCATTGCTGCTTCACGGGCTCCGGCAAAGTTAGGTATTCGTCCATAGACTGGTCTAGGAAAACGAGCTATGTTCTGCTCCTCTAAGAGTTTCCAAATCCTCTGCCTAATAGAAGCCTTGACCTCCTTTGGGTTCAAGAAGTTACACCCCTAGCCTTTCCGTGAGTCTACTAAACGCTTCCAGATCACGGCTAAGTGAGTCAAGTAACCCTTGCAACCGGAGCCTAAGCAAAACCAGTGATGCAACTAAACGTATTGATTTATATCCACCTCTC
Organism: Pyrodictiaceae archaeon; assembly: GCA_027028845.1. GTDB lineage: Archaea > Thermoproteota > Thermoprotei_A > Sulfolobales > Pyrodictiaceae > Pyrofollis. The sequence goes on from JALVHV010000004.1 coordinate 1,803, forward strand.
CGTGCAATGGGCGACAACGAGCGTAGCCATGAAAGCACGGGCAAAAAATCCTTGACATCCTTATTAAGCCTTGCAGCAGCGTCGCGGAGATTATCACTACGTGCTATGGATCTTAAATAATCTAGATACATTATTGGTACCTTTATGCCCGGATCAATTAGTATTCTGAGCGTCTCCGAAAACGCTTCTAGAGCAGCACCATAAACTATCTCCTCCAGCTCCTCGGCATCGACTAGAAATACATCGCTGAGCTCAATAACCTTAACTCCTAGCTTCTCAGCAACCTTCTTAGCCGCATCATCGGCAAAGCCCTTACATATGGCTAGAGGCTTCATGCCCAGTAGCATAGCATTACCAACTACCTGGCGAACCCCATGCACGTCAAGTCTTCCAGCTTTAACCTCAACAGCATAATACTCGTTATCCGGGCCCAGAGCTATGGCATCAACTTCGCCGACTTCGACACCATCAATGATTATCTTCTTATGCGTCTCAATAATATGATAACCTATCTCTTCTAATAACTTAAATGCTATTCTCTCACTAGCATACCAGCGACGTTTTCCACTAAGACCTTTACTGCTACTATTCATAATGGTCTCACACCGATGCCTTGTGGTGCCTTAGCCCGGCCAAGTAATAAATCACCTCAGAGAGAGGTACAAAAGAAGTGGCGAATATCATGAGAAGAGAGGATGTACTAAACGAACCTGTAAGGGACGCCAGAATAACGCCTGGTACGACTATCGAGGAGCTCGTAAAAATGTATGAGGACATTCATGGATTCATGGCGGGACACCTTGTCAGAGGAATAAAGATACTAAAGGATTGTCTAAGGGACGCTGATCTAAGAGTTATATCGTTCACCGCTAATCTTGTTGCAACAGGGCTTAGAGGAATATTTGCACAACTCATACAAGAAAGGATATTTAATTTAGTGGTGACGACATGTGGGACATTAGACCACGACATAGCTAGGAGCTTTGGAGGAACATACTATAAGGGCTTCTTTGAAGCCGATGATAAGGTTCTTCGCGATCTCGAGATACATAGGCTAGGTAACATATTCATACCCGTTGAGAACTATGGACCGCTAATAGAGAAAAAGGTATACGAGACCCTAGACTATCTTGACAAAGGAAAAGAATGGGGAATATACGAAATAATATGGGAGATTGGGAAAAGAATTAACGATTCTAACAGTGTACTCAGAGCGGCATACAAGACATCTACACCGATTATAGTCCCCGGGTACCTCGACGGAGCCTTTGGAACAGCCCTCTTTACCTATACTGAGACGCATAGAGAGCTAAGGATCAATCCATTCCTAGACGAGAAAGTCATGGCCGAGAAATTCTTTCACGCAAGGAAGGCTGTAGCATTGATCATAGGTGGCGGTATAAGTAAGCATCATACTATTTGGTGGGCACAGTTCAGGGAGGGCCTGGACTGCGCTGTTTACTTAACAACAGCTGTCGAGTATGATGGTAGTCTTAGTGGTGCTCATCCCCGTGAGGCTATAAGTTGGGGTAAGATAAGGCCCCGAGCTAGGCACGTAGTGATCTACGGAGATGCAACGATACTCTTGCCAATAATAGCTGCAATGCTACTGAGGCAAGTTACTAATGCCGACGATGTATAAATAGAGAGTCCTAAGAAGGCCCGCTATGTAATGCTTCTCTACATGGACTGGCTTCCATCTAGGTATCTCAAAGTCAAGCGTAATCACCCGCGTACCGGGTCTCAGCTCTTTTTCTAGTTTGGGTCTGAGTGCTGCATTTACCCGTGTAAGTAGATACATGTATACAACAGTGGCATTACTTAAATCTACGTGGAAGAAGCTATCATTGACGAACATTATGCGCTCATAGACATTATTCTTCCTGGCATTCTCCTTGGCCTTTTCGATTAGATCCTTTCTAATCTCAACACAAACAGCCTTGGCGCCACGCTTAGCCGCTTCAACAGCTACTCTGCCATCGCCGCACCCTAGGTCATAAAATACATCATTCTCCGATAGGGCAGCAAGCCTCATTATGTGTGATATTAGCTGTTTCCTCGTAGGAACCCATGGTACATCATATGCCTCCAGCTCAGCCAGAGGCAAAACAGCGAATATACCAGCAAACCTCAAGGCCATCAGCACCCTATGCACTTGAGATTCATGCATTGGCTTGTTGAGAGCCCTAAGTCGCATCCATGTTACTCATTATAATAATTCTGTGACCCTCGCTAATTACTTTTGGGCCCAAGCGTGCTCGGTGTTTACAAGGGCTAGGGAAGAGCATGGCTTCGCAAGCCACACGAATACTTGACGAGTATACGTGGGAGTGCATTGTCCGCGACATAGAAGCCGTTGTTAATACGTATCGTAGAATGAATAAAATAATGTCATTAGGACTTGATAATCGTGTGCGTCTTGATGCTATTAAGCAAATGTGTAAGGACATACAGCCCGGTAACGATGATAAGCGAAGGATAATTATAGTTGATTTAGGGGCTGGACCCGGTGACTCAATATCTGTTATCGCTAATGTTTGTAAGCAGGTATCATACATTGTTGCTGTTGACCCGTCTCCGAGATTGTTAAAGAACGTTGCGCCGAGTGCTCTTTGTGACCGCGTCGTAGCAGTTGCAGAGAGCATTCCATTACGCTCCTCCTCTGTATCAGGGGTCACGGCTTTCTATGCTGCAAGGGATTTCAAGGATCTTGGCGGTGCTGTTACTGAGATGCTAAGAATACTCAATAAAGGACGGATAGCAATTGGCGATATCTTCTTGCCACGAGGAGTTATGAGGTCTATAGCGGTAAAGACGTGGGTATGTCTCTTTGTTCCTATTTTAGCACTTCTATTTGCTCCAAAACAGTGGCGACACTATAGAGGGTTGTGCAAGAGTCTTAGGGGATGGCTAAGCGTTGAGCAGCTATGTAAACTCATAGAGAACGTTGCATCGTATAACCGCTATGGAGTAAAGGGGTTAATGTGTCGTAAATACGTGCTAGGAGGATTAGGCTATGTCGTGGCAGAACAAGAGTAGGATCCCTAGAGGCGTGTTAGTAGGAATTACGGGAGCCAGCGGTATAAGATATGCTATAAGGCTTATTGAGGTACTACGCGAGAAGAACCTACTTGCCGCAGTTATATACAGTAGGGCTGCTGCCCAAGTCGCGGCACACGAGGAGGGGCTTAATCTCGAGGAGTACTTGAGAAACAGTGCTGGTAACGTATATAGGGATGACGACTTTGGTGCGCCTTATGCAAGCAGCAGCAGTGCACCAGAATCCATGATCATTATACCATGCAGTATGAACACTTTGGCAAAGATCGCACATGGTATACAGGATAACCTGATAACGCGTGCGGCGTCGTCAATGCTCCGGCTTCGTAGAAAACTCATTCTTGTAATCCGGGAGACTCCTCTAGGCCCTATAGAGATACGTAACATGCTCATAGCAAGTCTAGCAGGTGCCGTAATTCTCCCTGCCGCACCAGGGTTCTATTCTAGGCCAAAAACGCTGAATGATATAGTTGACTTTATTGTGGGGAAAGTTCTTGACGTGCTCGGCGTAGAGCATAACCTGTACAGGCGGTGGGGTAGCAACTAGAACTCGTCGCCTAAGTAGTAGCCTCTCCTCTTCATTAGTCGCTCTACTTTAGACATCTCGGTTTCCTCTTTGGCTATCTCGCTCTCTAGTTCTTCTATTCGTGTTTCCTTTTGCCCCTTCTCCTTAGCGTAGAGACACGTACCATCAGGTAATAAGGCCTTCAAAGCACATGCAGCATATTGGCACGAGCCGCCTATACATTCATCGCCTATCCATCTACAATATGCTACACGATGCATTTTCCCGTGGGAAGGCTTACGCACTACAGTTAGTGCATTCTTTAAACAGCGGAAATAGGGGCAGAGAGGATTACATCTACCGTCAGGAAGAGGCATTGGTCTAGGTTTTCCTCCTCTTTCTCCTCTCTCTCTTGGTCTACGTGGAGGACCTCCACGCCTAAACGACAAGACTATGTCACCTCATACCAGGCCTCTCCATGGTCATGATCATAGCTTATCATATAGCTACGCAGCTCATTACCGCTACTGTATTCCCGACTTTGCCACGTCTAAGTATGTGTATAGGAGTATTTATTAGAGCTTACTCCACCTAAAGATAATGTACCTCGTTGGAGACTTGCCTGGACCCACTAGTGCTAAGATAAAAGCCTTACGAACACTATGACTAAGCCTTCCAGCCCTAACTATCTCTAAGGGATCAATTGTATTAGACGTCTCGAGAACATGAACTAGGTAAGGTGCATGCTCCAAACCCGGCCCCTTCTCGTACACAGCAAAATCTGCACCAAATTTTAGACCAGAGCGTACAACATATCCTTTATCCCGTAGCTCCCTGTACACCTTATATATTAAACCAAATTTAGGAATAGATTTCTCGCCACGCGTAAAGAGAGACTCTACTGATACAATACTATCATGCTCGTCAACTATTTCGAGAACACCTTTCTCTAACAGATACAGTGCCTCAACAAGGCTTAGCTCAAGAGGGGCCTCGAAATTTGTGTCACGCGGCTTTGTGATTCCTAGAGGTTTCCCGTAGTAACCCATGCTGTATAGCCTCCTCGCGTCATCATGGTTAAATACTATTACGCGAAGGCCTAGTAGTCTCCCACGTATACGTTTTGCATTAGACACTCATCTACACCCTTGCTTCTATACAAAGTGCATATGTAGTCAGGGTTTATGCAGAGAAATGCTATAGAGCTAGAATTCGACAAGCCAAGGCATAATAGGAGGTGTCCTGTACAGTATAGAGAATAAGTTACTTAAGTACTCTAAGCCTTTGCTGCCTGGAAGAGAGCAAGGAACTTTATATCCTCAGCCACATCCCGTAATGTATCAGCAAGCTCCTCTATCATATCTATTATGTCTCGCATAAGCATCAGTGTGACCAAGTCTTGTTTTAGTTCACGGTATAGCATATATGCTAGTTTTCTATAAAGAGCGTCTATCTCGTCTTCTATGCTGGAGACATTTTGGGTAATTTCGTAACTCTTCTTAGGATTAGTAGTTAGTACTTCGGCCGCATTCTCTAGTATAGCGTACTCGCTACGTATCTTGTTAGTCATCTCAGTGAGATCTCTCATAATGGGTTCATTATCTATTTTGCCTGTGTTGCTAGTTAAGAGATATACTCTATAGGCAATTCCTTCGGCTATTTGAGCTGCCCTCGTTATGCCTAGGAAGAGATCCCTATAGAGATTACTTGTAAACAATATGTTTCCTAGTCTAGCTAAGTAGGTAAGAACATCTTCTTTCATATTCTCGACGTTCTCCTTAGCGTTTTTAATCTCGTCATACAATTGTTTTAGCTCTGAGTCGTTCCCCTCCATCATTTTTGTAGCAAGGTCATGAACCATAGTTACAGGCTTCCTAACAGTCCTGATCATGCCCAATAGCTGCTCGTTAAGATTCTCCTCTGCTAGCGATCTCTGCTTCCTTCGCTCAAGGTCATAGTCGTAGTACTCGCCCAACAGCCTTCTCCCGTGCTACACTCCTCCTATGATAGAGGTATATAGAGGTATTAGTAGTAAAGCAGTCGATGAGGAAAGTGGTCAAGGGGCAGAGCTAATGAGTATACTACTCGTTGACGCGCTAGCATCTAGCAGCTTTGGTAAAAGGGTAGTCACTGTAGACGTTATCGGAGCAGGTCCACGAACTGTTGCAGGTGTTTTAGAAAACCTCGGCCTTGATGTAGAACTCCATACAATAGATAGAGTAATAAATAATGTACAAATCTTTAAAGATTATAAGATCCTAATGATTAGTGCCATGAGCGTTGACGAGGTCTCGGTGGCAAGACTTATTAGGAGATGGAGAGCGATAAATGATTCGTCGCTCGTTATACTAGGAGGACCTATAACCTCGGATCCAAAGGCCCTAGCGCGTGTAGATGCAGACTTAGCCATACATGGAGAATCTGAGCCCGTTTTAGAGAAACTATTTAGCCTAATAGACATTGATAAAGGAGTACTCAATACCGATGACCTAAAGGGAATATGCGGAGTAATTTATAGGCGTAGAGGCAAGATAGAGATAAATCCCCGATGCCCAATAATGCTTAGACGTGAATGGGAACGTTATAAGCCAAGCACGAAGGTGATTACAGGTTATCCCCTATACTGGGCGGCAAGGGTCTATGTAGAGGTTGTTAGGGGCTGCAGTAACTACAACTTCCCACGCTTAGAAAGCATCTTGCCAAGAGACTTTCTGCCCAGCAAGCCATACCCAGGATGCGCATATTGTAGTGTAATTCATCTATGGGGCTACGCTAGAAGTAGATCAATAGAGCTTGTCTACGAGGAGGTAAAGCAGTTAATAGACAAAGGCGTGAGACGTATTGTGCTTAGTGGCCCCGATTTCCTAGACTATGGGAGAGACTGGCTGGTTGAGCCAAGGCCTCTCACTAATCCGCGAAAGCCTCCTGCTAACAAGGAGGCAATTAAGGCACTATTAGCCCGGCTTACCTCGATACCCGAAGTTTCCTCGGGAGAGGCAAAGATAATGATAGAGAATGTAAAGCCTAATTTAGTCGACGAAGAGGTTGCAGGCATCCTGGGAAGGTATCTAAAGGGTACGCCGGTTCACCTAGGAGCCGAGGTAGGCGATGATAATCTTCTAAGAGCCTTAGCACGGCCAGCAACGACCAGTGAGGTAATCCGGGCAGTTAAGCTTCTAAAACAACATGGCCTAAGACCTTACGTGTACATAATGTATTGTTTACCAGGGGAAACGGATAGAACCATAAGGCTTACCCTAAGATACATGGAGCGTCTATACAATCTCGGAGCAGAGAAAATAACAGCATATCGCTTCACCCCCTTACCGGGCTCCTACCTAGAGAAAATAAGCCCGGATATCCTACCATGTAGCTATAAAGTTCACCCAATAAAGGCTAAGGCAATAGAGTTAAACAGAAGAGCGAAGAAGAAGCTCATAGGCCAGATAGTAAGACTCGTTATAGTTAATTATTCAAAACGATATAAGGGGTATATAGCTTATCCGCTTGCACACGGACCAGTAACAGTAGTAAAGCCAAGCGGGTTCCTCAGAGAACGCTGCATTGTTGATGCAAGAATAACAAGTGTACTCAACGATAGAGTAATAGAGGCCATACCGATACGGACAGTCAAGTGTGAATAGAATTAGGGTACTAGTAGTACTTATCAACTATTCTCTGAAGCTTCTCAACAAGCTTCTCGATGTTGTCCAGGTCTTCCTTCATTAATGCCACATTCTCGGTTAATAGTTGCGCTCCCTTCCTAGCAAGATACAGCGCCTTTTTGAGAAGCTCCTTTTCGTACACAGTGCCAACTATTACCATGTACTCGCTCAGCGTAGCTATATTATACCTAACCTCTTCTTCAACATTATCAAGATCTACTTCATCGCCAAGGGATTTCTCGAGCCTGTTTCTCAGCACCCTAAGTCTACGTATATAATTAAGTGCAAGCATCTGTAGCTCCTGATCCTCTATATCCCTTCTTAGTTTGTTAAGTACCCTGTTAAGTTTCCTTACTGTCCTAGCATGTAGGTCGGTAACATCCTCTAATGTCCTTAGCAACTTGTATGGATCAGCTTGTGCCATGCTAACTCCCTGCCGTTGATGAAAAGTGTGCGAGCCTCTTATTACATTTAGCATTATTTCTGCGCTAGGAGGACAAGTATTAAATAAAGTACATAGGTTCAGAATATCAGCGTATTTCTTAACTCACTTTGCTTAGTCCTAGGCTTCTTGCTTCTTTATGACACGAACTGTTGCTATCGAGTTATCAGCTATACCATACTCTGGTAGATTCGCTCCATTAACCCATACCTCGTTAACTGGTACGTTTTCGTCTACTTCTACTTTGTACTGGAATCGGTGCCTACCAGCTACAACTATTTCGATGTATTCTCCTTCTCCTATCTCTTTTAGCAAATCTGGGTTAACCTTGGCAATGCCCTCTTTGAGCTCGTTATGGAATCGAAGCCTAATCCTGCGCTCTCTGGGCTTCTTCTGTTGGCCAAAGAGCTGAGTAGCTGGTGGTATTAGCGATAACGCTGTTCTGACATCAATTTTCCTCTTAGGGAGCTCCTCTTCATCTTGTTGTGTCTTCTCCGGGGGAACCATTGCGTCTTGCCCCTCGCATGGCTTACACGAGGATGAGTCCAAGAAGAGATAAGGAGGTAAGGGTGGTATTTATCTTAACGGCCTTGTGCTTAACCATACTTATGCCTGATATCGTCCAGGCTTGCTCCTCTTAGGAAGTCCCTTACAGCGTCAACTACGTTGTCAATGTGTATACGTACTTGCTCCCAAGTATCTCTATCTCGTAGAGTCACCGTGTTGTCTTCGAGTGATTGATAATCAATAGTTATTGCCGCAGGTACGCCGATTTCGTCTACGCGTGCATATCTACGCCCAATACTGTCCTCCTCGTCATAGATGGTGTAGAACCCGTTATTCATTAGGCTGAGCCATATCTTTCTAGCGACCCGTATAATGTTCTCGTCCTTAACCAAGGGGAATACTGCGACATCGATGGGCGCAACTAGCCTAGGCAGCTTTAATACAACTCTCCCATCCTTTACTGTGTATGCGTGATCAAGTACAGCATATAGGATTCTTTCAACGCCGAAGGAGGGCTCGGCTACATGAGGTATAAATCTCTTGCCAGTAATCTTTTCCTCTCTCTCTATAACCTTTATCCTATCCTTTGGTATTTTCGCGCCAGCAATTTCCAAGTAACCCTTCTCCTCTAATTGTTTAAGCACCTCCTCAGGATTCATCCTCGACAGAGCCTCGAAGATTTCTCTAGCCCTTGACCTATATGTTCTCCCTATCCAGGCCTTATCCCATAGTAAGTGCTTCTTCTTGACCACAAGGGGTTCCTTGTACTGCTTGAACACTCTGAGATCCTCACCGCTATACTTCATATGCCGGCTGAGGTCGTAGTCCGTCCTATATGAGTGTCCCGATACCTCTATCCAGCCGTATCTACTAACGCGTACAAGTTGGTCAAATGTCTGAGCAGAATAATGGGCTCGCTCCTCCGGGGCTTTCTCGTCAAAATACATCTCGTCATAATCTATGCCTAGAGCATGCATATATTCCTGTGCTACCGCCATCCAGTATCCTAGCCATGGTGTAAGAATAAGTCTCTCCCGGATAGCTTCCTCTATGTCAATCTCGAAGGGCTTCTCCTCACCCCTCTTCTTAGCCTCAACTGTCAATATACGTATCTTTCTCCTCGGTAACTGGTCGAGGAGCTCGTGGAACATATCATCGCTTACTGGCTCTTCGGGGTCAAAGAAGAACTCTATCTCTGCTATAGTGAATTCTCTTAAGCGGAGCATTCCCTGTCTCGGCGAGATTTCGTTCCTCGCAACACGCCCTATTTGTGCTATTCCTAGAGGCAACTTCTTTCTCGAAACCTCGTAGACCCTCTTAAATGATACAAACATGCCCTGCGCGGTTTCTGGCCTAAGATACCCCGTATTAGAGCTATAGGGGCCTATTGTCGTCTTAAATAGTAGGTTAAAGAGTTTTACGTCACTAAGTGGACCACCACAAACAGGGCAACGAAGATCATGTTCACGAATAATTTTTGTCATCTCCTCAATACTGAGACCCTCGGCCTTAATCCCTAGCTTCTCCTCGATTAAGTGATCAGCCCTGAACTTCCTCCCACACTTAAGACACTCAACGATAGGGTCAGTGAAGTGTTCCAGGTGGCCACTTGCCTCGAACACTCTTGCAGGAGCTATAATAGGGGTCTCTATCTCCACAACTATATGCGCATGTTTCTTCACAAAGAATTCGCGCCATAGCGAGATTATCTTTTCTTTAAGCCTAACACCGAGAGGGCCTAGATCATAGAAGCCCGCAACTCCTCCATATATTTCGTAACTTTGCCAGAAGAAGCCCCTCCTCTTCGCAAGCTCCATGATTGCCTCGTGTTTATCCTCTTGCATAGAATCTACCCCGCCAAGCCCTAGGTACGAGGGGCCTATAATACTACCTTTTAGGCTATTCTACTCTACAAGGCGTGGAGAAATGGGCATCGCAGACCTATACCTTAGCCGAGCCAGCATGGTCTTTGGCGGCGTAGAGGTACCGCCTTCGAAGGCTGTGGCCATTATAGTCGGTATACCTTATGATTTTACTTCGAGTTATCGTCCAGGATCAAGGTTTGGGCCCCAGGCTATCCGCGCAGCAGCAGCCAATATAGAGTTCTATTCGCTACGTGCATCGCGTGACGTTGATGATTATGGCATAAGTGATCTAGGAGACATAATGCTACCCATTAATCCCCGAGACGCGCTCCGGAGAATAGAGGAAGTAGTATACGAGACCATGGCTTCGCATAAGGATAAGCTACTCTTATCCCTAGGAGGAGAACACACAATAACTATAGCTACGTATGCAGCTAGTAAAAGAATTAATAATAGCACTTGTCTCCTAGTTTTCGATGCCCACTTTGATCTCAGAGACCAGTATATGGAGGACCCGTATAGCCATGCATGTGTGCTAAGAAGAATAATAGAGAAGTACGGACCTGGTAACGTGATGGTGATTGGTGTTAGAGCGTTTAGTAGGGAAGAACTCGAGTATGCTAGGCGCAAGGGAGTAGAATACGTTACACCGATAGATATAAGGCTTCTCGGAGTAAGAGGAGTGATTAACAAGGTGCATCGCTGGCTCGATAAAAATAACTGTAACAACTTATACGTGTCAATCGATATGGATGTGTTTGACCCAGCTTATGCGCCAGGGGTTGGTAACCCCGAGCCCGAAGGCCTGGCACCATGGCAGCTCTATGACATCTTGTATAAAGCAGTCTTAGAGTCCGGTACAGATATATTGGCGGCGGATATAGTGGAAGTATCACCGCCTCATGACTGTAATGGGATAACATCTATACTGGCTGCGAAAACAGCAGTAGAACTAATAGCGCTAAAAACAGCGATAACAGGGAAATGGCAATAACATTATACAGTGAGTGATACTCTTTAACATAGGAGTAGGTCCCTGTGTAACTAATACCATGTATCGTCATATGGCTTTTATTAGTTTCCTACCTGGAGGGCGGACCTTGTAGACAACACGATAGCCGCAGTACGGGCACTTAATACTAGGCATGTATTCTAGGTCTAAGGCCGTGAACTCCATTCCACATCTTCCACAACGATATCGTATCAAGCCCTTATCCTTAATAGTCTCGAATTCCTCGCCTTCGCGTGGCTCGTATAACTCCATGCTAGTCTCTCCCGCAGTCAGCATACTTGCGCGAAACCCTTATAAGAATACTCTCGGCGAATCAGAGCGCGGAGCGAAGAGAATAAGAGCTTTGATAAGGGATGCATACCCTATGAGCGGAGAACTCTCATCACTTTGTGGCGGTCTTCCACCAGAGCTTTGTGAGCAACTTGCACGAGAACAACAAGTTATCAAAATAAGGCTTGAACGAAGAAAGCATCGCCGAGAAGTAACAATAATAGAGGGTCTGGACGAGAAAGAGATAGATTTGAAAAAACTTGCATCGGAGCTGAAATCCAGGCTAGCAACGGGCGGGACATATAAGAATGGGCATATAGAGCTGCAGGGCGATCACCGTCATCGCGTAAAGCAGATACTAATAGAAATGGGCTTTCCAGAAGAGAATATAATAATAGTTGAATAAGGAAGAGTTCTGCTTATTCTCTAAATATTACTCTTATTTTTGCAATAATTGTTACTCGTGTAATCTGTGTGGCTCCATCGCTTTCTATTGAGGGAAAAATATATAATACCATTCCTTGAGAATAGGATGTTACGGGCTTTAAGGGTTTCGCTTCTCTGTGAGGGGTAATATACATGGAAGAGGAGATTCTCAATGAGGAAAAGCATGGACAAAGCGAGTGTCCACCAGAGTACATAGTATTTGACGAGGAAAGAGGAGAATACATATGTACACTTACAGGCGAAGTAGTAGAGGAGAAGGTAATAGATAGTGGTCCCGAGTGGCGTGCATACACCCCTGAAGAGAAGACACGAAGAAGCAGAGTAGGTAGCCCACTTACTCACACATTACCCGACTATGGCCTGTTAACCACTATCTCAAGCTATCGTGATGCATCCGGTCGTAAGCTTGAAGCCCGTGTAAGGCTTGAGGCAAGCCGTCTTCGCAGGCTCCAAGCCAAGCTTAGGGCGGCTACAAGTATAGAGAAGAACATAGAGCAGGCAGTACGCGAGATAACAAGGTTTGTTGATGCACTCAATCTTCCACGCAGCATTATTGATACAGCAATGATGATCTATAGGCAAGCTGCGGAAAAGGGTCTTGTTCGTGGCCGCAGCTTAGAGTCGATGGCTGCGGCAGCCGTGTATGCTGCTTGTAGAATACGTGGTATACCGAGGAGCATAGATGATATAGCAGAGCTTGTTAAGGGCGGAAGAAAGGAGGTTGCTCGTTGCTATAGATTAATAGTGCGCGAACTAAAGCTCCGCATGCCTATAGTTGATCCTGTTAGGTATGTATCTAGAATAGTTTCGGCTCTCCGGCTCAGCCCCGCGGTTGAGCGAAGAGCTGCAGAGATACTAATCCAGGCTCGCCGCTTAGGCCTTACAGCTGGAAAGGACCCAGCCGGGCTCGCGGCCGCAGCTATATACATTGCTGCACTAGAGCTTGGAGAGCGCCGGACGCAGAAAGAGATCGCAGCAGCAGCAGGCGTGACTGAGGTAACAGTTAGGAATCGATATAAAGAGCTAGTACAGAAGCTAAACATCCCTCTACCAGCGCAGTAACAATTAACACATTTTTACTCTTATTAGTGCTTATATCTTGCTATTCTTCCTAGTCATTGTTTTTCTCGTAGCGCTGGTAGAGGTACGTATTAAATCCTTAAATAATGGTGCTCTAGAACCAGCTTTTCGGCTAGATATAGAGACTTGTGAGTAGGTGTAGCTTAGCGTGAGCGTGGCTGAGATCCGCAGAGAGAGGTTTCTCAGAGAGCCAGTTATAAGAACAAGTGATGGCATAAAGCACTGGATAGATGCTCTTGCTGACTGGCTTGAAGAAAGGCTGCGAAAGCGTAGCAAAGAAGTCCTTGTATTCAATGGAGGATTATCTGTATCGGGTCTCCAACACGTTGGCAGACTTAGAGGGGAAGTGATTATACCCGAAGTTCTACGTAGAATACTTACTAAGAGAGGCCTAAAAATAAAACAATACTTGACGCTCTATACGCAGGATGCCTGGAAGGGTAAGGAAAGCCAGCTAAAGGCGTTCAAAGATCCGGAGAAGGCTAAGAAGTACATAGGGTGGCCTCTAATACGTGTACCGGATCCGCTTGGTGAATTAAGTAGCTGGGTTGAGAGATTCTGGCTAGACTTCGGCCCATACTTGCACGAATTCACTGATGGACAAGTAGAGGTTGTTTCCACAACAGATATGTATCGCGGAAAACTAAGAGCATTCGTCAAAGACGTTCTTAAGCGACGCGATGAGGTCCGTAAAGTGGTGAATAAGTATAGAGGGCGTAAGCCCTACCCCGAGGGATGGATTCCCTTTGAGCCCATATGCTCGCGTTGTGGTAGAATAGATTCAACCGAGGCACTTGAGGTAGATGATGATTATGAAAATGTGCGCTATAGGTGCAGGAACTGTGGTAATGAGGACTGGGCATCAATAGAGGAGGGTAAGCTTAACTGGAGAATAGAATGGGTTGGTGTTTGGTGGGCCTTAGGAGTCGATTTTGAGCCTTATGGAAAAGACCATGCAACACCTGGTGGTAGCAGAGATAGCGCTAATGAGATAGCAGGGCTTTTTGGAGTCGCTCCACCCGAGGGGATACCTTATGAATGGGTTGCTCTGCGAAGACCGGATGGCAGTGAGGCCGATATGAGTAGTAGTGACTTCGTAGGATTTACTCCAAGAGAATGGCTCGAGGTAGCCCATCCCGAGATCTTGCGCTTCCTCTTCCTCCGAGTACCGCCCATGAGGAAGATAAGCCTAGGTCTTCACGAGGTACCGAACTACTATAATCTCTACTACAAAGCAGAGCGAATATACTACGGAGCAGAGTCAAGCGGTAAAGACGAAGAAGACTTATTAATGAAGAGAAGCTATGAACTAAGCTATATTCGTGGCAATCCGCCGGAGAAGATGCCTGCGCAGCCACCTTATGGCCACGTCGCTATCTTAGCACAGATACTTCCGGAGAGTATGTGGCGCGAGGAAGCGCTAAAAAGGCTTAAGAGAAGCGGGCATATGCCAGAAAATCCGACAAGCTTCGATATCCAGCGCCTTATGACGCTCCTACCTAGGGCTAAGAGATGGGCGCAGCTATATGCTCCAAGCTATATGCGAATAAAAATCCTTGAGGAGATAAGCGACGAGATACTGTCCTCGATACCAACAGAGTATAGGGACAAGTTGAGGGAGCTGGGGAGAATCCTAGAATCACTCAGCGAATGGAACGAGGATAGCATAAAATCAGCACTTATAGAGTATACCAGGGACTGGAGCAACAAGGAACGCAAAGAGTTCTATAAGTACTTCTACAAGGTCTTCACAGGAAGAGATAGTGGGCCAAGGGCAGCTCCCTTACTCGCATTACTAGATAAAGAGTTTGTAGTAAAGAGATTAACAAGCATATAACGGAATGCGCTAATGAATCCTCTTTTGCTGAACTTTCTCCTAACTGCTTAGATAAAGTACTATAAGGTACTACTCTCTAATATTTAGCCCACGTTACCGTTTTTAGGAAACAATGAGGAGTATAAACACGGAGCCCCTTACTGGAGGTGCCTTTAGTGGATTCTGGCTTATTCTCGGATACGTTTTATAGAAGAGTAACATTCCAGCGACAAATTCCATATGAGTTCAATCCGCAGAGGCTAAGATGTGTACTGAAGTGCGTGTTCTCGCTAAGCGAGGAAGAAGCACAAGTGCTGGCTTATCTCATAACGCATGAGCGCGGAGGCATAGCAAAGGATATTGCATCTGCTCTAGGCCGTAACCCGGAGGTAGTAAGGAGAGCACTAAGAAGTCTATATGCTCGTTCACTGGTGATTAGAAGGCCTTATCCACTAAGGCGAGGTGGGCGAGCCTATCTCTACCAAACACCACCGGACCTAGTAAAGAATGTTATTAGTATATGTGAGAGAATAGCATCTCTTGAACAAACACTTATGAGGAAATCATAGCCAGTCTCTTTTCTTTCTATCCTCTCATCGGCTCGTTATGTAGAGATAACCAGTACATTGCCAGATAACGCTTTCCATTAAAGTACTTGGTTTTCACACCTCTTTCTGATAAACGTTTATCAATGGTCTCTCCGTTTACGCTAAGGGCGTCTAGCTTATCGCTAGCAATTATGAAGCTATTCATATAGGCAAACGAGGGAACCCAGGCAACGTATTCATAGACGTAACGGAATACTTGGCTAGCAGCGCGATACACCTTCATGAACTCCTCGGGGAACAGTGAAGAACAACCAGCCTGTGTCACTAAGACACCGTTCTCGTCCAGCACAGACTTAAGCAGCTTGAATGCATTAGTATTATAGAGATGAGCAGCTATCTCTGATCCATAAGGATCGGTCAAATCCATTATTATTACATCGAACTTGGTTCCAGAGTTGGCTGCTTGCTTAACATATTCGAATCCATCCATTATTACAACTTCCGCACGTCCATCATCAAAGGCCCCTTGATGCCACTCTGGTAAATACTTCTTAGAAACCTCAACAACAACCTCGTCAATATCAACCATTACGGCCTTCTCAACAGTGTTATGTTTCAAAACCTCTCTAAGAGTCGCACCTTCTCCGCCTCCGAGAATTAGGACGCGTTTAGGGCTTGGATGCAGCGTCATTGCTGGATGTACAAGTGCCTCATGGTAAATGTACTCGTCGAGCTCAGTACTCTGGATGAGATCGTCAAGTATGAGTGCCTTGCCGAAGTACCGTAGCCTAGCAATTATGATGCGTTGGTACTTCGACCTTGTCTGGTATATTATCTCATCCAAATAGTAAAGTGTTGCAAGCGGCCCAGAATACTGATAGAGAAGCAGAATATCGTGATTGTCCATATCCTTACCCCTAGTGCTGAACCCGATAACGGTCTCATAAAAAGTTAAGGATAAGTCCTGGGTCTCAGCCGAGGGTACTTAGTTCATCGGCACAGCCTCGAGCCTAAAGGCCCTCATCATCTTATTCCACTTTTCCAGCAACTATGCTGGCCACTCATCTCCCTGTAGGGTATAGTGTTATTTTTGCCTATTACGTCTTGGTGCCTTGGGACTAGACATGGGCTTTAACTATGACGTGATAGTAATAGGAGGTGGGCATAACGGGGCCGCAGCCTCCATTTTGTTGTCTCTGCATGGACTACGCGTGTTA
>JALVHV010000005.1 GCA_027028845.1 Pyrodictiaceae archaeon
TTAGTCTTGCTGCGCAACGAGTACAGTATGCTGGCTTTTTGCGGTCTACTTCTAGGATGCTATTGCTGAAGCTCATAACGCATAACGGGTTCGGGCAGTGTTCTAGGCCAAAGGCGTGGCCTAGCTCGTGCATGGATTCCTTGAGCAGTCTCTCCATGAATAGCTCCTTATCCGGCTCATAGCCGTAGTACTCTGGTCTCAGCCTCGGCGTGTACACAGCCGCTACACCCTCCCCGAGAAGTGCCTCGCCGAAGACAAAGTTAAGGGCATCAGCATAGGCGTCCACCCCTGCAACCACTAGTACAGCGTCTGCGCCCAGGGCTTCTCGCAGAGCAGCCGCAGCGAAGAGTATTTGTTCGCTACGATACTGGCCACGGGCATCGTCATAGGACCCGGGAGGCGGCTCAGCCCCTCTTGCTGCTACCTCTACGACGACTCCCGGGTAGACTCTTGAGAGCAGCCCTGCTAGCTCTAGTACCGTGTTCTCATCCTCTAGCATTGGGACCAGTACCAGTCTCAAGACCAGGTAACACTCTCCTAGACTATCTCTGGGCCATGTAGGCTAGGAGGTGGAGCAGAAACGCTAAGAGGAACAAGAGAGAGCCTATCACTATGGCTAGGAGTTTTCCACGCTTATTACTCGCCAAGGCCGGGGCGCTCTCCGGGAAGAGTACCCGTTACCTGCATAGCGGATTAAATATCGTTAACCACCAGGCTAGCCCCGGGAATCGGGTAGGGTATCCTACTGGGGATCTCGTTGAAGCCCTACGAGCTACCTGCTTGGAGGCTCCGCGAGGAACTAGCCAAGGGAAACATAGGTGTCGATGAATACGTTGGCTCCATCTTTGACAGGATTGAGCGCCTCGAGAAAGCCTTGAACACGTATATTACGCTGCGTAGCCGCGAGGAGCTAGAGACTGATGTCAGGGAAGCTATTAGGAATGACGGTAAATTGGCTGGAGTGCTTGTCGCGGTTAAGGACAATATCCATGTTGAGGACCTGCCCGTTACCTGTGGCTCCCGGATGCTGAGCAACTACATAGCACCGTATAACGCAACTGTCGTGGAGAGGCTTGTCGCCGAGGGAGCAGTGGTCATCGGGAAGACGAATATGGATGAGTTCGCAATGGGCTCCACGGGGGAGACGAGTGCCTACGGTGCAACGAGGAATCCCTGGGACACTGATAGGGTCCCCGGTGGGAGTAGTAGTGGTTCTGCAGCAGCCCTAGCAGCCGGCCTCGCGACCCTCGCTCTTGGCAGCGATACGGGGGGTAGCATACGGCTACCTGCCTCGTGGACCGGGCTCTATGGGCTTAAGCCAAGCTATGGCCTTGTCTCTCGCTTCGGCCTCGTAGCGTACGCTGATAGCCTCGAACAAATAGGCCCCATGGCACGGAATACCCGGGACCTAGCACTATTACTTGACGTTATAGCTGGCTTCGATCCCCACGACGCTACTAGTATCCGTGAGAAGCCGAGAGGGCTCCTAGAGGCCATTGAGAAAGGATACAGCGAGGAGCTACGTGGCCACAGAATAGTGCTTGTAAAGGACTTCCTTAGTCATCCCGGGGTCGACAAAGCCGTCAAGTCGATACTAACGGAGGCTGCCTCTCTGCTTGAGCGCCTCGGAGCAGAAGTTGTTGAGGCGGAGCTCGGGAACAAGGTTGTAGACTACGCTCTTCCAGCATACTACGTGATAGCTATGGCCGAGGCCAGCAGCAACCTGGCAAGGTACGACGGGGTACGCTATGGCCCCAAGGAGCCTCCGAGGCCCTGGGAGAGCTGGAACGAGTACTACTCGAGGATAAGGGCCAAGTACTTCGGTACAGAGGTTAAGATGAGGATAATGCTTGGCTCCTGGATGCTTAGCGCTGGGTACCGGGACCAGTACTATATAAGGGCGCTTAAGCTCCGAAGGCTTGTTAGGGATCAGCTACTAAGCCTGCTCAAAGAAAGCGACGCGTTGTTGCTCCCATCTGCTGTCACTCTTCCCCCGAGACTGGGCGAGGTAATAGATGACCCTGAGAAAATGTATGCACTTGACTTGGCTAACGTGCTTGCTAACCTAGCTGGTTTACCAGCAATAACTGTTCCGATTAGCCGTGTCGCCGGGATACCCATGGGGGTGCAGCTGCTCGGTAATTATCTAAGCGAGCCCAGACTTTTACGAATAGCTGCTGCATTAGAGAGCGCTACAGGGCTAAGAGACCTAGTCGCAGAGCCTTAGAGAATCGTTCCAGGTAATGACTCCTTTCTAGCTATGAGGCGAAATCCTTCCTGGTTAGAAGAGTTACTCGTTATTGTACAGCTGAAGCCCTATTAGTGACAACTATCCCAGTAGGAAAATGGTGAGTATATGGTATATATTGATAAAAACGAACTAAGAGAAAATAACCTTAGTAAAACGAAGTTTGCTAGAGACGTATTGGGGAGACTTGTCAGGGATTTCTCAAACACCGAGTGGTGGGGCATCCCGAGAAGAGAGATAGAGTGGTACCCCCGTATAGACTATGAGCGATGCATCGGCTGCGGTCTATGCTTCTTCACTTGTAGCGGGAGGGTAGTATATGACTGGGACTTCGAGAAAATGAGACCAGTAGTTGCGCGTCCCTATAACTGCATGGTGGGTTGCGATACATGTGCCAAGATGTGTCCTAGGGATGCAATACTCTTTCCTCCCCTCGGGTATCTGAGATAGCTACGCGACAAGGCACAAGCAATTGTACAGTCTAGGCAGAGGCTTAGGGAGCTACGCGAAAAGATCTGTGCGCAGGTAAACAATGACCAAGGCTAAAGAGATAAGCTAGAGGAGGTAAGCGCTGTTAGAGAAAGGCATCTTCCTCGCTAAGTATTTTTCTCGGCTCGATAGCGATATAGGCCCAGCCGTTATCAAGGTGAATCGTAGCGGCGCGGAGAGCGAGCCACGTCTCGGGATTAACCTGGGTAACTATGTCGAGGCCGCGGCGGTTGCGATAAACCTGGGCCCCGAGCCTGAAGAGGTACGAGGCTAAATCGCGGAGCCCGAGTCTAACCGGGATACGGATGACTATGAGCTCGTATTCGAGGCGTAGAATGACCTCGCCGTTGCTCATATACGTGTATGCCTCTATGTCGTCGAAAAACATTCTCATAGACTCCATTACTTCTGAAATTCGAGGTAGGCTCCTCTTGTCTCGCGCATCTAGTACTTTGTTCACATGTGTTCACCCACGAGGGGGAATTAGTGAACCCGCTTGGTGGCCTCGCAGAAACACCTTGCTGCGAGGAACTAGTATATTTGCTTTATGCCCTCTCCGGTACCGTATCTGCCCGCTACATATCTACACGGAAGAAAACCGTGTAGCAGAGTAAGTGCTAGTGGAACATACCCATGGCGGCCATGACTATGAAGTATATTGTGAGGAGTGCTAGCCCGAAGGGCACCCCGACCCTCATCCACTCCTTGGATTTTATCCTTAGCCTTGCAGCTGCTACGATGTTTGGTATGTTGCCTGGTATCATCATTCCACCGGATATGAGGAGGCCCATTAGCGCGGAGCGTATCTGGTCTATGTGTAGGAATGGGCCTATCTCAGCCGCCGCTAGTGTAGCGTTATCAACTATTGCTGAGACCATGTTCACCCAGTAGATTATGTACGAGGGTATCTTGGAGAAGTACCACTCTATTAGCGGGGTGAATCCTGTACCGAGAAGCTCTAGTGCTGCAACGAAGATGTATACACGTATGGCGCGAAGAGTGATGCCTGCCAGCGTTTCCTCATACTCCAGTTTCTCGAACACTGATAGGTCGATGCTACTTGCTACTCCTTTGCCTGCGCGCAGAGCAGTGTAAAGCGCAACACCTATAACACCAGGTATCACTAAGTCGCCGAGATTCTTGAGCAGGAAGTCAAAGCCAGCGTGATACGGTGGCCCAGAGAGCTTATGGACAACGATGGTTGCTAGGGGCTCTCCTACCGGTGTTAGCGCAGCCCCCATGCCTAGGGCGAAGGCAGCGAGTACTGTGACCTCTACCTTCTTGCTCCGCGGGAGAGGAAGTGCAGCCATTATCTCGGAGTAAATCACTGCCGCAACTATTACCGAGATTATACTACTTGTTAATCCAAGAAGCGTTACTATAGCAAATATGAACCAGGTTAGCCCAAGCTTTGTTAACAGTTTCCCTATGCCACGGTAAATGGGCCGATAGTAGTAATAGAAGGCGAGCCCAGCGAGAAAAACTACCTGTGTTATACCGATTGGTACTCCGTGGAGCATCACGGGGGCTAGCAATGCGTTCTTAGCTAGTTTAGGAACCTCGCTCCCCGGCAATATACCGGCCAGATATATAGAGGTGACAGCTATTATACCCATTAGGAGGAAGAAGGGCTCTAGGTTCTCCTCTACTTTACGGGACACTAGCGGTAAAACAAGAACAAGTATCAATATACCAAAGAGAGTGGCAACAACACCAAGTACGGGCTCACCAATATTAAGAGTAATCATCTCCATGGCTTCTCCCTTACCAGGTCAATAAACGCGTTGACGAAGACCGAGCCGTTTCTTCGCGTGGGTCTCTTATCGGACCTAGAGTATTAAGAGGTTTAGGCACTTAATGCAAGCGCTCGTGTAGGAAAAGACTAGAGGAATGTACCGAAAAAGGCTAAGACGGGTCAAAGGCTTTACGGATTTAACTACTCCTTTGTCCAAACCAGCATGGGTAGAGATATTAGTGCTTGTAGATAAAACAATAAGAGAATAAGCACAAGGACTAGATAGAGCAGGCTCAGTTCCCCTACACCTGCTTTGTATATAACCAGCAGAGATTTACTAGCCATTTCCCCGGAGGCTGATTACAGCTAGGGCCGAAGAGCCAAGCACCCTAAACGTCATCGGTTCAATACTGTTCGGGGATAAGGCTGAATAAAGGCTAGATAATCCAGGTGGTCATCAAGGAGTCCTAGCAGGGGTGCCAGGAGGGTCTTGGCGGTTAAGGTGCGGATCCTCGGTGATGGAGAGAAGGAGGTAACTTATAGGGAGGGAATTAGGGTTATTGATGTTCTCCGCGAGCTTGGCTTGCTCGAGAACGAGTACGTTGTTGTGCGCCGAGGAAAAGTTGTAGCCGAGGACGAGGAACTCGCTGATGGGGATGAGCTAGTCCTGTACCCGGTGGTGTCTGGTGGCTAAGTGCAGTATCTGTGGAAGACCAGCCATATACGTCTCTAGGGCCTCCGGGCTAGCTTTCTGCGAGAAGCACTTCCTCGAGTACTTTAGCAGGAAAGTCAGGAGAACGATGCGCAAGTACCGGATGTTTGGGCCACGCGAGCACATAGTGGTCGCTGTGTCGGGCGGCAAGGACTCTATGTCGCTTCTCCACTTCCTTCACAACTTGTCCAAGAGAGTGCCTGGGTGGCGTGTCACAGCCCTTCTCGTCGATGAGGGGATTAAGGGGTACCGCGAGTATACGATTAAGCGTTTTCTCCGCTTCGTTGAGGAGAACAACATTGATTACAAGATAGTAAGTTTCAAGGAGGAAATAGGCTACACACTCGACGAGATAGTAAAGATAGGGAGAGAGCGGGGACTCCCCTATCTTCCTTGCACTTATTGTGGCGTCTTTCGACGCTACCTTCTCAACAAGGCGGCTAGGGAGATGGGTGGAACCGTTGTCGCGACAGGACATAATCTCGACGACATAGTGCAGACCTATCTCATGAACATAATTGGTAATGACTGGGCAAAGATAGTCCGCTTAGGCCCGGTCTCCGGGCCTTCTCACCACCCAAAGTTCGTTAGGAAGGTTAAGCCCTTCTACGAGGTGCTCGAGAAAGAGACCACAATATATGCTATAATCCATGGGCTCTACGACGGCTTCGAGGAGTGCCCTTACGCGCCTCTCAGTATACGCTGGAACATAAGGAAGATGATTAACCAGCTCGAGGAGAGAAGCCCCGGAGCCAAGTACTCGTTGCTGAGGAGCCTCGAGACAGCTATAGATATCCTAAGGAAGCAAGGCATTGGCGAGGAGGAGCAACTATACACTTGCGCAATATGCGGGGAACCCTCCGCCCACCCTATTTGCAGGGCTTGCCAACTAAAGCTAGAGCTAGGTATACTAAGGCTTAGCGAGGAGCGCATACGAAGCCTACCCGAGAAGGCACGCAAAATGGTTGAGGCAGCTATTCGAAGAGGCGAGAAAAGATGAGCTGCTTCTATAAGCTTCCCCGGGCAATAGATATCAATGCTGCTTCTAGGGTGCTGCGCTCTAGGCGGAAGCTACTCATAGTCGGTAGGTGCCTTGAGGCCGAGAAGCCCTGGGTTCTCGAGAGGTTCCCCGACGAGGAGTACGCTAAGATAACTGTATGCCTAGAGGCTGAGCACGTTAACCACGTGGGCTTCAAGGTAGCAGGAATACTCGCTAGGGTGCCCTTCGAGGAGGTAGCAGTAGTCACTACTGATGGCAGTATGCACTGTGTACAACTCCACTTCATGCTAGAGGAGATATACAAGATAATGAAGCCGAGTGCTAAGAGAAGACACTTCGTCGTCCACGGCGATGAGTTAGTAGAGGTGCCTCCTGAGGCTGTTAGGACAGCACGCTACTTGTCAAAAGTGACTAGTCTCCTCGGGAAGAGAGCTGGGCAAGCTTAGCGAGGTCATCTAGGTCCTCGTTGCTCATGAAGCCTAGTTGCTGCTTGCACAGAATCCTAGGATTAACAATGCCCTGCTCAACCATGGAGTATAATCGGTCAATGAAGCGGTAGAAGTCCCTATAGTTACGGTAACCCCAGTACCCGAATATGAACGCTATTAGGCTAGCAAGCGCAGCAACCAGTGGCCCCGTTGAGAACATATACTTAGCGATACCAACGAACACGACCCAGGCAGTCACTATCAGGCCTATAGTAAGCCACTTGGTTATAGAGGCGGCTATCTCCGCCTCACGCCTAGCCTTAGCAAGAAAATCAAGAATCTCGTCACGGCTACACGGCATAGGCTCTAACAAGTAGCGGTAAACACCGCGAACCACTAGCAAGCCCCAAGGCACACAGTTCTGGTAAAGAGAGCAATAAGCACACTGCCCTCCCGCATTTTCCTCAGGCTTGATGACCCGGTACTAGTCTTAGTTTTTAGCAATGATAATTTCGCATGCAACGTAGAGCAGACACTTATTAAAGAGTTAGATTGCTACTGAGTAGCTTGGTATACAATAATGAGTTTGGTTATTGAGACAAGGGTTGGAAAAAAGAGAGTAGTCGTTATACCCAAGGCGATTGCAGAAGCAGTTGGGCTGTCAGAGGGCCAGAGGATCAGGATCCGAGCAGAGGATGGAAGAGTGATTATAGAGCCAGTTAGGGATGCCCTCTGGCTTGCACTGCACGGGAGAAAGATAGGCTACATTGAGGCAGAGGAGCTGGAAGAGGAGAGTCTTCGTGAGCAGGAGAAACTCGCGTCTACTACTTGACACGTCCTTTCTCCTCCCAGTACTGGGCTTCGAGACTTCCCGGAGAGTTATGAGGGCATTACCAAGCCTAGCCAGGTACGAGCTCTACTATAATGAGATAAGCTTGCTAGAGGCTCTCTGGAAAATCGTGAAAATCCTAAGAGACAAGCCACCAAACGATATTGAAAGAGTTGTTGAAGGTGTACAAGCAATTATAGATACTATGACCAATGCACCCTTAACGAGTGATACCATAAGACAAGCCATATACATGTATATGATGGGTCATCGTGACATGATTGATAACATTCTCTACTCAATAGCCTTGACACATGACTTGGTATTACTAACAGTAGATAATGACTTGATAAGGTTTGTACATGAGCATAATCTTTCAAAGAAACACATAATTACGCCCGAGGAGCTCTAAGTTTATCTACTTTCCTTTAGTGTCCCAAACATAGTAAATGTAAGGAGTATTGGAGCCTATGATTAGTTGTGGTGCAGTACCTAGTTCGTTGTCTTGATAGACGTGCTTTATCGGATATTGGCTTGCTACTAGTGGAAGTTGTAAATACCTCTTCTAGGGCTAGTTAGTGCCTGGGTGCACCAATCCTCCTAGAGGGGTGCAAAGGGCGTGGTTAAGACTGTTGTATTCATCGGGAAAGACGTGATAGAGGAGAATGCCAAGCTAGCCCAGCGTCTCCGTGAGCTCTACGACAAGTACGGCGTAGTTGTCTATGAGTTCCTAGGTGGCCCGGGTAGTGGCAAAACAAGTCTTATTGAGAAGCTTGTTCCCCTTATGCTGCGAGAGCATAAGCCGGAGCGGATACTCTACATAGGCGGCGATGTCGCGACAACACTTGATACTGAGAGAATAGCAAGGCTAGGCATAAGGACTGTGCAGATAAACACCGGGGGCACGTGCCACCTAGAGGTGCCTCATATAGAGGCTACGCTGAAGCAGCTTGGCGGAGAGGAGATCCTAAGAGACCTCGACGTAGTAATCATAGAGAACGTGGGTAATCTTATATGCCCGTTTAACTTCCCGCTAGGCGCACATGCACGGATAATGGTTGTTAGCGTTGCTGAGGGCGAGGACAAGTTCATAAAGCACCCGGTTAGCACTAAGGTCAGCGACATAATAGTGATAAACAAGATAGACCTTGCCAAGGCAGTCGGGGTCAACGTGGACTATATGATAAAGACTGCTAAGGAGATAAACCCGAGAGCACCAATAATTCTTGCAAGCGCTAAGACAGGAGAGGGTGTAGAGGAGCTATACCGGGTTATGAGGGAGTACATAAAACGAGCAAGAACCTAGGCCTCTTAGTCACGGGGACTGGGGCTCCTTGCACGAAACCAGCATAGCACTCAGCATACTCGCCGCAATAGAGGACGTCTTTAACCAGACACCCGGGGCAAAGAAGGTAACTAAGATAAAGCTGAGAATAGGGATGCTAAGCCTCATAGACATAGAGGCGCTCAAGTTCGCACTAATGGTCGCGTCCCGGGGAACCCCTGCCGAGGACGCAGAGATAGAGTACACCATTGAGCCACCCGTGTTCCGCTGCAACAAGTGCGGCTACGAGTGGAGCATCAAGGAAGAGGAGCTAAACAAGCTAGTAGAGGAGTATGGGCTACAATCAGCTATGCATCTACACCCCGATATAATAACGAAGTATTTTCGTTGCCCGCGATGCGGCTCAACAGACATAGAGATTAAGCGGGGACGAGGAGTCATAATAGAGAGCGTCGAGATAGATACAGAGACCTAGGCCACGCCCCTATCTTCCCTGCACATGGTAGTGTAGTGTATAGTCTAGACACGCGCCGGGGCTGGGATAGTGGTTGTTAAGACTGGTATAGCTTTCCCAGACAAGGTCTACGAGGAGCTGAACAAGATAGCTAAGGAAATGGGTTACACAAGTATATCAAAAGCTGTCAGAGACGCCGTTGAGCTATTCATAGCTTTCAACAAGTGGTGGTCGGCACGCGGAGGTGTAGCCGGAGTAATCCTGGTCATGTTGCCGCGCTCAGCTGAGCAGAGCCAGCGAAAGCTAACAACGATACTTAGTTCAGCCGACACAGTTCTCGGCTATTCCTATACCTCTCTCGGTGATTACGCCCTCTACATAGTTGTTGTCGCTGGCCAGGGACCCGGGGTGAAAAAGCTCTACAAGGAGCTAACACGAATCGAGGGCGTCCTCGCTGTCCAGCCCTCGCTTCTGCCACTCCCGCTAGAGGAGACCCATAAGAGCTAGGAATTTTGTCGCGTCGTCAAGCTTCTTGGTAAACTCGTTGAACCATGCAAGAACAAGGTCTCCGCGCTTAGCTACATAGTCCATGGTGTCGGGCAAGTACATCACCTTGGCCCCCAGTGCCTGGAACGGAGCAAGGATCTCCGGATACTTCTCGGTATCTACTAGCTTCTTATCAACGAGACTCAGCCTACGACTCCACACATCAACCTCGAAAGTCGATAAAAGATGGGGGTGATGACCCACAGCGACAGGAACCATGTAGGGATAATACTCTTTTACCTCCTTGCCACAGATTAGCCCAATCTTTATGCCCCATACGCTGACATAGTCTGAGTCGAGGACTAGATAGTTACAGTCCTCGCCCTTCTCGCTAGCAGGGATAAGTGATGCATAGAGTACCCCCTTGCCCTTATCGTTGAAAACGAGTATGGTGCGCTTATCTATTCTCTTAGCGGCTATGGGAAAGCCTCGGCGCAGCGCTTCCCTAATAGCTCCTATGGCTGGACCAGCTAGCTCCAGCTCCAAGACCGCTAAGCACCTCTTGCTAATGTGGCTGGCTTGCCGAGTTGCTTGCATATCGTGCTAGGCTGAATTAGAGTTACGATTGCACTTGCACGAAGTAGAGAACAGAAGGTTGTCCTAAAAACTGTGTAGGGACGGTTTTTGTTTACGTATTTTGTGAAAAACTTGTTGTGTTAGCTGTAGTGCGTTGATGTTATCATCTTCTTCACGGTTTTGATTGTTCTCCCGTTCTTTGTGAAGGTTATGTGCGCGGCGCATGCTAGGCATGGGTCGAAGCTTCTTATTGCTCTGACGTAGTCTAGCCCTGTCCAGTCCTTGGGGTCTGTCTCCTCGGTTATGTAGGTGTTTACTGCGCTTTCCTCGAATGGGCTTCTACCGTACTTGTCGAATGGGCTCACGTTTCCTGTTGTAGGTGCGTGTATCTGTATGTTGAGTACTTTGCCGCTGCGCTGCACCATCCAGTGCCTCACAGTGCCTCTTGGTGCCTCGGTGAAGCCTACGCCGAATGTTATTCTGTTCGGTTTCTTCCAGGGCCTGCTGGCGTACTTCTTGCCCTTAGCTATGTACTCTTGTGCCTTTGTGAGGTTGTTCCATGCCGCGACAACGTCTATCATCATGTTGAATGCTCTAGCCCATAGTCTGTATATCGTGGAGCTGTAGTCTGGTACTTTCCACTCGAAGCTCATCTCCTCGCAGACGCTCCCTGGCAGTTCATCGGTGCATGCCCGTGGCAGTGTTACCTTTAGTACTCCGTTGCCATTGCTCTTGAAGAGTCCCAGGTAGTCGCTTGCTACCTGCATGCTTGTTACCTTGAGCCTGGCGTATGGCCCTACTTCGAACGGGGTTATAGTGCCATCCTTCCACACTAGCCTGACGTGCGTTGCCCAGCTGTACTTACCGTCCCAGTTCTTTGCTGTCGGGTTCGGTATTGTCACTTTTAGCCATGGGTGGAACACTGGCGCGTTAACAGTCTTTCCGAGAATGTCGTTCGTGTACTTTGTCCACTTGCCCCAGTTCAGCGTATTGCCTAGCGGGTCCTTGAACCCAGTCTTCTCTAGCTCGCCGTACCATGGCAGCTCGTGTACTTTGTCTGCCCAATCCTTGTAGAACGCGTGCTGTACGTGCTCGAAGATGCTGACCTGGTACTCCGCGTAGCTATCGGTCACTAGCTTGCCGCGGAGCACGATACCGGGCTTAATTATTCTCTTCTTGGCGGCTTTGTCGATCCCTTTATAGAACTCTTCCCACTCTACGTAGCATTCCTTGTCCCAGGCGCCGCAGCCACCTATGCTCGCATACTCCTCTGGGTCATCGAATATGCCGCCGCTACCCACAGCACCTACTGTTGACTTTGCAGGGTCCGGGTGATAGCTCGTACCATTCTCGGCATAGTTGTGCTTGTTGACGTAGAAGTCGAATAGGTCCCAGAGCACCGTGTACATGAACTTAGCCCATGCTGTTAGCTTTACTAAGCGGAACATGTAGCCCATCAATATGTACTCGTGGTTCGTCAAGTCAGTGGTTATGCCACCAGGTACTAGCGTTGATGGGTGGCTGTGACGGCCATAGAGCAGCACACCTGCTTCTCGCGCAATCCTCTGGAACTTTACTGCGAGTTGCCACATCTTACCAGTTATCGGTGTCAAGGCATCCATTATATCAGCTATGGTCGTGAACCCGTGTATGTCGCGATGCTCGGCCAGCGTCTTCTTAGCATCCTCATAGACGCTCTTAGTCATCAATGCTACTACTGGGCTGCTATAGTCTGGGCCTTCCAGCATTAACAGTATTATAGTGTGGTCATAGATGTGGTCTGTCATCGCGAACGCCATATTTCTTAGAGCCACACCCAGCGGTGTCGGCGCAACCCCATACACCATGTCCGCGGCTATTACGTCTGCGTTGGCGTGGCTTGCTCCACAGACACCACAGATACGGCTAGTTATGTGCGGCAAGTCCTCCGGTGGCCTGCCTAGCGAGAACACTTCGAAGCCGCGGAACATAGTGACGAAGCTCCTAACGCTCTCTGGTATTGCTCTCCTCTTATCAGTATCGACTATTACTCGTAGGCCTAGGTGTCCCTCGATACGCGTTATAGGGTCTATTATCATCTCGCGCTGTACCATACCTGCTCACCTACCTAGGGATACCCTTTGTCTTCTCAACCTCACCTATATACATATACGAGACACATAGGGTAACGAACGAAGATACGTAAATGCATTGGCTCAAAAAACTCTTGGAGAGTCAAGACTTTACCTCCTCCTTCACAATGCCTTTCTTCACGAGGTACTCGTACCAGAGTGGGTGCTCCTCCTTGATGCGGCGCAGCGGCATCTTGCCATGTATGTATGTCGGATCCATCGGGAATATCGTTGGGTTCAAGTGAGCATATGATATGTGCACCATTAGTATGAACGTCACTGCTAGTACTGCCTCCTTGACATGTGTTATCCAGAATACACCGTTGAGTACCTGAGGACCCCATATGCTCATGATTGCGCCTGGTATGCCTAGTACTGCCATACCCCAGTAGACGCCCCAATACTCGAACATTTGCTCACAGTCATACTTGAACACCTTTGGCATCTTGCCGAGGCGCGGCGATATAGTGTACAACATTCTATTTGTTATGTTCTTGACGAAGGTCCACGTATACATCCATAACATCGGCCACTTGTTTCGCAGGCTCTCCTTCCTAGATACTAGGTCAAGAATTACTCTCGTAGTGTAGTAGCCGAAGTGCAGTAGCACCACGACGCCCATGAGCCAGCCTGCAATAACGTGTATCTTTACATAGAGATCCCTGCTAATGTACAGCATTTTCCAATAGGGATTATTGCCAAGGTACATTGTAAATCCTGTGAATGCACAGAATATGAATGTTATCATTACCCAGATGTGCTGTATTCTCTGCCATAACGAGAACCTTAGTACCCATATATCGCGCTTACCTTCTTCGCTCTTGTAGTACTTTCTCCACTTGCCCTGCTCTCTAGCGAAGAGAGCGAAGTGGCCAAGAGTCCACCACGTACCCATGGCAGCTAGTATTAGTATTAATATGTCGAACGCCACGGCGAGGAAGTCGCGCCACCAAATGGTACTCTTAAGGTTCATCTCTGATAATAGCTTAAAGAACTGATGGATACCGCCTTCTTGTTGTAGTGGTATCCAGGCTAGGAAATACACTATTGCCCAGCTAATACCGACTAGGAATGCTACTGCTATTAGGTTGGTTATTAGGTAGGCTGTCCAGAGGCGCTGATTCGTCCCAGCCAAGACGGCATCTCACCCCTCAGCGAATTGTTACTCTTTGGCCTTGCTGCGGAGATGAGCCCAGATACCAGCTACGACGCCAACAGCCGTTATCGTAGCAGCACCAATAGCTACGTCGCGTTTAAGCTCCTCCACGCTTGCGCCGACGTATGGCAGCTTTTGGTAGAAGGGCTCAAAGGAGTCTGTGAAGCCGGGCTCTGTACAGCCTATACAGACGCCTCCAGTCCTTGTTGGCCCGCCTACACCGTTTACCCATCCAACCTTGTTCCATGGACAGTGGCTCACGGGGCCCTTGCAGCCGACAGCATAGAGGCACTGCGCCGTGTTCTCGCCAGGATACTTCCTGAAGTCTCCGGCAGCGTACCACGCGGCTCTTGGGCACTGCTCGTGCACTGTTTTGCCGAAGATGTACTTGGGTCTCCAGTACTCATCAAGCTCTGGCAGGGGCAGCTTGCCGAGAGCCCATAGTATTAGGTTAGCGATTACCCTTAACTGCCCGTTACCATTAGCTGGGCATCCCGGAACCGCTACTGCTGGGCGGCAATCACTCCTTATCTCGCCTGGGCCTAGCTTGCAAGCACCGTAGACGAATTTGCGGAATGGCTCTGCCTCCGGCACTAGGTCTACGAAGCCCTTGAAGTGCCTCCTCTTGTCAGGGAAGAAGCCGACAGCGCCAGTTGGGCTGTAGCTCCAGCCCTTGCTGCCCCACTTCTCGAAGAGATCGTATCCCATTTTCTTCATAAAGTCCTTCTCCAATACCTTGTTAGCTATTAGGCCTCCATAGGAGGCACAGTTACCGACAGCTATTACTGCTACTGCGTGTTTTAGGAGTCTTCTTATCCACTCAGCACAGCTAATAGGCTTTCCATTCTCCTCGCCTATGTAACAGAAGTAGTCAACAGCCTCCGGTACACCAGCAACACCGTGTTCTCTCAGAATCCTGCTATCAACTGGTATGCTTCCCTCTATAACGAGAACGAATGGGTTGAGCTTACCAGCCTCAGCCATCTTCAGGATATCAATAGGACTTGTCAAGAGTATGCCAGGGTTGTAGCCGAGCTTGACAAAGGTCTCCAGTGTCTTCCTCAGCGGGTCGTTCTGTGGCAGGCTCTGCACGAACTTCTGTAGCTCCTCCGGGCTCATTTTCAGGAACTGCTCCGCGTAGCTGGGCGTCTTCTCGCCCCAGCTAAGCATCACTGTCTCGTGATAGACTAGCTTAACGGTCCCAGGGCCAACGGCGTGGCTCATACCGCCGAGAATCGTTATGAGGTCTGGCTCTGTGGCCTGTATTAGAGCGGTAGTGTTGCCTGCACAGTCCTGCGCCTCGAACCATATTATGTTTATGCTGCCCTTCTTAACGGCATCCATTGCTGCCTTTACTACCTTGCCCCAGTCAAGGGTGGCGAAGAATGCTGTCGTGCCTGCTAGTTTTAGGAATTCTCTCCTAGATAGTTTGAAGACCATACCGGTGCACCCCGCATGGAGAGATAGTGCACATTGTGGTAGTTTACTTGTATTTCTTAGTACACCCTAACATTCTCGGGAAGTTTCTTTCTTTGTGTGACACAGTTAAAAACCTATCTACTGGAAACGAAAAGATTCTAATACAGTTCTTTAACGCTGTAAAAAAGTATTGTGCCTATGCGGATTTTATTGTGATTCTATAACCTTTCACGCCGTTTAAATCGAGTTTAATCAATTGCTTTCTAACATCTCATTTTTATTATATTTATGTGTATATTTTATTTGTAAGATTTGTGAAAATATATAAATAAAGGGTTTAGCTCAAATAAATCACTATAATGATACACTGGATACTCGTATATACCTCGGTGCCCGATACAAGGCATAGTATCGTGGGGAGTGAATAAAGGTATGAGCGCTGACATTCTTGATCCGGAGAAGTGTGATCCACGAGACATTATAGACAAGGTGACACGTGCTCTCCAGAGCCCAGAGTGGAGCAAATGGCTTAACGAGACCATGCAAGCATTCGCTGCCGCGTTAACCGGTGTCGCCGAGCGAAGAATGAACGATGCAGTTGCAGCACTATTCCTTGCACAAGTTGGTAGTAGCAGTTATGCAGCTGCGCGTATGCTTGGCAAGTCCCCTGAGGAGGCCCTTGAGGAGGCCCAGCGAGACCTCTGCAAAATATATACTGCTGCTCTATGGTTCCTGAGAGAGAGTTTCGAGACGGGCACCCTCGAGGAGAATTACAAGAACGCGTTATCGATGCTAAGTAAGCCAGAGGAGGAAAAGTAGTCTCCCAAGGATTTCTTTTACCGGAGTTTCTTTTAGAGGTAGCTTATTGGGCGATGCTCCTTGACCGGAGTTGATGAGGAGAGGAGGAAGGCGCTGATAGAGGCTCTTAGGGAGGTAGCTAGGCTAGCTGGCAGTGTTAATAGGTTCATTGAGGAGGTTAGGGAAGAGTTTCTGGAGAGTGTCGAGACTGCTATTGGTACTCCTCTTCGTCCCGAGAAGAGGGCTTTGCTCGAGCTATATAGGTTTAAGAGAGCTGGGCTCGAGGATCCCGGAGAGCTTAAGAAGCTTATAGCTCGTTATATGGGGTTAGAGGACGGGGTGGATGTTATTGACTACCTCCGCTCGCTTGGTAGCAATAGTGCCGGACACCATGGAGAAGGGGGGCCAGGATCTCTTATCGATGGTTCTGAGGCTCGGGGACGAGAAGAGAATAGGGAAATGCATAGTTCTTGAAGCTGATATGGATGCCTTAGCCCTGCTAGACGAGCTCAAGAGACTCGACGCTGATACACTGGTAGTGCTTGGGCCTCTTCACCGCGAGGGCCGGAGAAGAGGCATCTACGTCTCCGAAGTGAGGCCCGAGAAAGGCCCGGAGAACCCCTCAAGGCTCGTTAAGGAGCTCTGGGGGAACCTTACCGGTAGCCTGCGCCTAGAGGACTACGTGGCCGCACTCCGCATACTCTATGACCGCGTTTTCTATGTCGCTGAGTGCGAGCCTGGCGAGGAGAATAGGTGCAGCGATGTTGTCGAGAAGTGGCTCAGGGAGTACTGCGAGGCCTAGAGTACTGGTATTCGGTATGGGGAACACCTTCTATGGAGACGATGGGATAGGTTATTGCCTAGCCAAGGCGCTGAGAGAGTGTGCTAGTATAGAGGGAATCGAGCTAGTCTCCATTCAGGCGCTTAATCCCGGGCATAGTAGTCTCCTCGAGGGCTACGACTACGCGGTGTTCATAGACGCTCTTATCGATCCAGAGGCTCCCCCGGACGCGGAGATAGTTGTCTATGAGCTGGATCCCTCAAAACTAGACTCGGCTGACATTGTCCTAGCTATAGAGGGTATAGAGCCTCACAGCCTTGATCCGTTAAAGCTACTGGTCTTGGCAAGGGCCGCTAACCTGTTCCACGGCAAGGGCTACCTCATAGGGATAAGGCCCGAGAGAATAGAGTTTAACAAGCCATTGTCTCAAACAGTTATCAAAAGGGGGATAAAGGCGCTAGTTAAGCTAGAAGAGGTTACGAGCAAGCTTGGTCTTAGGCCCAGGATAGAGTATGAGTGCGTTGAGGAGTTTCTGCGGAGCAGGTGCCGCGGCCCATTACTGGATTAGCGCCGCGGCTTACCTAGCTTGCCTATGCGGGCAGCTGCAACCATGACTTGCCCGACGGCTACCCCGCCGTCCCCCGGTGGCAGTTTTCTCTGTAGTAGTAGCTCTAGGCCATGCTTGTGTAAAGCCTCTCTTATTCCCCGAACTATGTATGTGTTCACAGCTGCTCCGCCAGTAACGAGTACCTGTGGCTCAGTGTTCTTCGCTAGCCTTGCTGCTGCCTCTCCCATTGCCCTGCCAAGGGCTTTCTGAATAGTCATAGCTATGTCTGCTAACTGGTATTTTTCAACGTTCTCCAGGACCCATTCTAGGAGGTGCCTTGTATCAACTACTAGTCTCCCGTCGAAAGTTATTAGTGGTGGTGTGTATCCCAGGTCCCTGCCCCCTCTAGCCGCTGCTTCTAGCCTCATAGCTGGCTCGCCCTCGTAGCCACGGTGCCACGAGACATTGAGGAGCGCTGAGAGGGAGTCAAGTGTCCTACCCATACTGGTTGTTAGCGGTGAGCCCCTACCTGCTTGGCGATAAGCTATGCGTGCCTCTAGCTCGCCGTGAGGAAGCTTATCCCTGCTAAGCAGCCCCCTGGCTGAGAGCAGCTCTACTACCTCCTCCTCGCTGTACCCGCTTGCTCTCAGCAAGCCGATGAGAGCCCTTACTGGCCACTCTACGGCGCGCTCTCCCCCGGGTAGCGTGAATGGGTATAGGCTTGCTCCTCTGATGAAGTCCTCATAGCTCGCTACTAGGACTTCGCCGCCCCAGATGGTGCCGTCGAGCCCATACCCCGTGCCATCAATGGTTATTGCTACTCGCTTCTCCCCGGGGGCTATCCCGTGCTCGGCCATGGCGCTAGCAGCGTGTGCGTGGTGATGCTGTACCTCGACTAGCTCGGCACCATATTCCTCTGCTAGGCGAGCCGCGAGCCCCCGGTTATGGTATCCCGGGTGCATATCGAGGGCAACGAATCTTGGTCGCAGCCCGTAGACTCTTATGAACCATCTAAGCTC
>JALVHV010000006.1 GCA_027028845.1 Pyrodictiaceae archaeon
GACGATGACGCACCAGAGGTTATCAGCATGAGCCTCGGAGGACCAAGCGATGTGCCAGAGCTACACCAAGTAATCCAGGAGGCTTACCAGTACGGAATAGTCGTGGTAGCGGCAGCCGGGAACGAGGGCTCCAGTAGCCCCGATTACCCAGCAGCCTACCCAGAGGTAATAGCAGTCGGAGCAATAGATAGTAACGAGCAGGTACCTGACTGGAGCAATAGGAACCCAGAAGTAGCTGCTCCAGGCGTGGACATCCTAAGCACGTGGCCCGGCGGGGGCTACAGGACACTCAGCGGTACAAGTATGGCGACTCCTCACGTCTCGGCAACAGTGGCGCTGATACAGGCAGCGAGGCTAGCCAATGGGCTCCCAATACTCCCACCCGGCACAGAGGACGACATGACGAACACAACGGTGAGGGGAATACTACACCTCACAGCGAAGGACCTAGGAGCAGCTGGCTACGACAGTCTCTACGGCTATGGAGCTGTGCAGGCAGACAAGGCTGTTGAGATGGCGATAGGGGCTAGCAGCGGCGGCAACGAGGGAGGAGGCGGTGGCGGTGAGACACCGCAGCCACCCTCGCAGCCAAGCCAGCCCTCGCAGACACAGCTACTAAGCAACCCAGGCTTTGACACCAGCGCCGATAACTGGAGCTTCTATCCAGGAGACTACATAGATAAGGCCACGTGGCTAGAGAGCTTCAACGGTGCAAACGGCGTCGTAGAGATATACGGCACTCTGCCAGCATGGGCCTTCAGCGTCTCTGACTACGCGTTCCTGGGCCAGACAGTGACGTTCCCGAGTAGCCTATCCAGCGGCGAGATAGAGGTAAAGTACTACGCTGAGTCAAGCGGGGCCTCAATGATCGTGGTCGCTGGCATATATGATACGAGTAGCAATAGCTGGGTATGGTACGACACGGTGGATGCTACCCAGGGATCGTGGCAGACAATAACCATCAATATACCGAGCGACGTACTATCAAGCATCAGCGGCAAGACATACCTCTTCGTAGTCGGTGTCGGGGCTAGCGACTATACGCTATGGTGGAGCACTAGCGTATATTTCTACCTAGACCACGTATACCTAACAGTAACAACCAGCTAGCCGTAATCCAGTCCACTATCCCCTAAATCAAGGATTTTTATCAAAAACATATCAGCAGCTCATACTCTTTTACCACACTAGTTCTTAGAGACTGTTGAGAAAATAGACTGGAGCAAGTATGTACTAGGGCTCACTAAGTATCTCTACCTCGGGGAAAATAGGAGTGTAGAGAGATCCTAGGCGCTTGATTCCTTTATTGGCTTATCTGTTGCGGGTTTGCCCTCGTGTAGCCAGCACGCTGCGTAGTGGCCGGGGCCTACCTCGAAGTATGGTGGCTGCTCTTTGCGGCACTTGTCCATTACGTGTGGGCATCTTGGGTGGAATCTGCACCCGGGTGGCGGTGCTCTTAGGTCTGGTGGTTGCCCGGGTATATAGTTGAGCTTCATTCTCGGGGCTCTTAGCCTCGGTATTGCCTTGAGTAGCTCCTGTGTGTACGGGTGCTGTGGGTGGTTGTATACTTCCTCGCTTGGCCCGTACTCTACTATTTTCCCGGCATACATTATTGCTACCTTGTCTGCTAGCTCGGCTATAACGCTTAGGTCGTGGCTTATGAGTATGATGCTCATGTTTAGCTTGTTCTTTAGCTCCTTGAGCAGGTTTAGTATCTGTGCCTGTATAATCGTGTCGAGCGCCGTGGTTGGCTCGTCGGCTATCACTATTGGTGGCTCGAGTATAAGCGCCATAGCTATTACTACGCGCTGCTTCTGGCCACCGCTTAGCTCGTGGGGATACCTGTTAGCTATGTCCTCGCTCAGCCCTACCATGTTGAGGGCTTCTACTACACGCTTGTAGGCCTCTTGCTTGCTGTAGCCCTTGTGTATTATTAGTGGCTCTGCTATTTGCTCCCAGACCTTGTAGACGGGGTTGAGCGCGTTCATGGCTCCCTGGAAAACCATGCTTATCTTTTGCCAGCGTACCCTTCTCCTAACCTCTGCCTCGCTCATCGAGGTTATGTCTTCGCCATCGATTATTATTCTCCCCTTAGTTATCCTGCCGGGTGGCGGAACAAGCTTCATTAACGCCCAGGCGAGTGTTGATTTGCCGCAGCCGCTTTCGCCAGCTATGCCTAGTACCTCGCCGCGCTCCAGGGTGAAGCTAACGTTCTCGACAGCCCTCACTATGCCTCGTAGGGTATAGTAGTAGACGTGGAGGTTGTGGACCTCGAGTACAGGTGGCAAGGCCTAGTTGCACCACCATTGTGGCTAGAAGGTTTCTCCAGCTACTGCTTCACGCGCGGAGGAAGCTTTAAGGTTCCCTCTGGATTGGCGGAGACCTAGTACTGGGCCAATAAGGCGTTGAACAATGCTCTGAGTAAGCAAGCGCTGAAGATAATATTGTTGTTCGGAGTGGTTAGCCTCCTAGCGGATGCCAGTTATGAGGGATTCCGCAGCATATTGGCGCCTCTCATAAAGACTAGCTATGAGCTAGGAGCAGTTGTCGGGATAGGGGAGTTCATTGCATGGGGTCTCCGCCCACTAACCGGGATATTGGCGGATATAACAGCTAGCTACTGGGCCCTAACAATAACCGGGTATAGCCTAGTCCCTGTAGGCATCCTTGTAGCTGTCCAGGGCTGGCCATGGCTAGCAATAGGCTATAGTATTGAGAGATTCGGTAAGGCTCTCCGAACACCCGCACGGGACACCCTTATATCGAGTATAGCTGGTAAGAGGAGAGGCCTCGCCTTTGGGCTCCACGAGCTACTAGACCAGGCGGGAGCAGTTCTCGGCCCCGTGATAGCTGCCCTGGGGCTAGCGGGGCTCTATGGCCTATGGTTACTAGCGGTTCCTGGGGCCCTGGCGGTCCTTGTTCTAGTATATCTTGCAAGGATCTATCCCGGCGCAGCTATTCCACGCCGGTATCGCTGGTCGCTGAGAGAGTCTTTCCGAGGAGGCCTCGGCGCAGCCCTTTACGTGCTCGTAGCTGGGACGATAACGGCTAACCCGATAGCAGTGCAGGCTGTGGTTAAGACTCTCTCCCACCTAGGCGAGGAGCAACTAGTCCTCCTCTACTCAGTCGCGATGCTGAGCGACGCGGTAGCAGCCCTACCCCTAGGAGCGCTATATGACCGGGATCCACGCTTAGCACAGATAGTTCCCCCGGTGTTCGGAGCCCTGGCCGGTGTTTCTGCACTTGCCCTTGGCCATGGCCTTGTCGGCGCGGTGCTCGCTTCTCTGCTGAGCGGCGTGGCTATAGCGGGCTATGAGACCGTAGCGCGTGCAATGGTCAAGGGCGGTGCTACGGGCTACGGTGTCTTTGGGGTCTCGTATGGTGCGGCCTCGGCTGCATCCATAATCCTTTACGGGCTCCTGGCCCGCTTAGCCGCCTAGCTATATACGTGTTTCATTGCTCCCTCCCAGGGCTCTCCCCATAAGGTAATACCGTGGAGGTATTCTTGGTGGGAGCTTCTTGTGCCACGACTAGCTGGTGACTGGTTCATAGACATGTTTACGAGCGAGGCCGAGAAACTCATCGACCTGATCCGTGAGAGAAAGGAGTCCAGGATACAGGTAAGCATCCCCACCCATTGGTGGATAAGCGGGCTACCGAGCAACCCCTACGATAGAACAGTGGCGGCTGTGGATGGCGGTGGCGGGGTACAGCCCCTGGCCTTTGGCTGGAGCATATACGTCGCAAGAGCCTATGGGTACGTGGAGGGAGCGGAGCCCGAGAGAGGGCTCGAGTTACGCCTCTTCCCTGTGAGGGATACCCGTGTCCTAGACGCGCTACGGACATGGCTAGAGTACCGCGTCGCGACCTCTCTCGCCTCAAGGCTCAGCAACGCAGTAGTGCTCATGGATGGGAGCCTCTGGGTCGGGATAAGCCTCGCCCTAGGCTCGCTAGCAAAGCTAGCCTCGGGCAACGTTGACAGCGTCGCCGCCGTCTATACTGCTCTCTTCAGTGCTTATAGCTTATCGGAGCTAGTAAGGCTCGTAGAGACTGCCCGTAGCCGGGGAGTACTAGTAGCATTCGTATCCAAGGACCACGGGTTCAGAGCATACAAGGAGAAGGTCCTACTAGGCCTAGTGGCTGAGAAGACACCTGCGCTACGCGACCTCATAGACAGGGCGCTTGAGTGGTACCCGCTAGCTCTCCGAGACCAGCTGATAACAGCCCGTAGACTAGTACCCCCCGAGCTAAGACCACTCTACGACGCCGCTCTAGACCCTAGTTACCGGGACCCCCTCTTCCTAGCAGATAGCATTGGTACAGCGAGCCAGGGATACACATGGGTACTCAACATGCCCCCGAGTAGGCGCGTGGGCCGCATACTCTCGCGCGGCGTCTCGCTAAGAACCCTCGTGGAGAAAGCAGTGGCCAAGGCAGAGACACTGCTAGGGGAGGAGCCCGAGGTCGAGGAGCTAAGAGCCCTCGGGGCTAGGCTCCCCGCGGAGCTTGACCGCTTGCCACGCGTCCGCCTCTTCTACGCTAGACTCGGGTCGGGGGACTATCCCCTACTAGTAGAGGTGCCGGGGAGCCTCGGCGACTATTACTCGCGTGGAAGACTCCTAGAGGAGCCGAGCACGGAGACAGAGCAACTGGTAGCGATACTAGCAAGGCACTATGCTGGCCCAGAGTACTACAACATACCGCTAGTAGCGGCACATATCAACGCGACGTTTACCGGGATGCAGCTAGACCAGTACATGGCCCTACTAGAGCAACTAGCCAATGCCCGGGGGGTCCCGCTGCGATTCGCGCGGAGGAGGGCAATGTGGGGAGCGCTGCGCAGGAAGAAGAGGAGAAGAACCGTTGGCTGGTAGGGAAGAGACGAGCTTAAAATGCTTGTAACTCTGTATCTCTGTAACTGGGTTACAGAGGAATGTATTCGGAGGTTGTGCGGGTAAGCCGCGAGGCCAAGAGGGAGCTGGAGAGGCTACAGGCACGCCTAGTCATAGAGGCTGGGCGCAAGTACTCCCTACAAGAACTTGTTGATGCTGCTATACGTGTAGCGCTGCGTAGACAAGAGGAGCTCCTCGAAGAGCTTGGCGAGTGGCGCCCCCTCGGCAGAGAGGAGGCCGAGAAGCTACTAGACATGTACAGTATTGATGCGGATGTAGAGGATGTCGAGAAGGATATGAAAGAGGTGCTATACCCTGAGCATACTGGTTGACAGCGGGGTCATCCTCGCAGCCTTTATCCGTAAGGAGAAGAGGCATCACTGGGCCCGCCGCCTCCTAGTCTCTGTCCTCGAAGGCGCGTACGGCCCTCCCTTCGTCACGGACTACATCGTGGACGAGGTTCTCAGCTACGCAAGTGCTAGGCTCGGGAGAGAATCTTCCCTAAAGCTGCTAGACTTCTTAGTCAAGAAGGGCTTGTTCAGAATAATCCCAGTAACCCTTGACCTGTTTACCCGCGCGGTAAGGGTCTTCGAGGAGAATGCCCCCGTGCTCAGCTTCACTGATGCTGCCTCGCTCGTAGCGGCGAGGACCTACGGCATAGACTACATAGCTACACTTGACGAGGCACTGGCCCGGCACTACCCGAGCATATCCCCTTGATGAATAGACGGTGCTAGACTTAGACCCCTCTCCTTCTCCCTCCTAGCTACTGGGTTAGGCGGGTTGGCTGAGTCCGCGAGACCTATACCCCTCCTTATACCCCTAGAGGCCCGTGCAATCGGGGCCCGTGTACCCCGTACCGGGGCTAGGTGGCAGGGAGGCCTCCTAGTAGAGGTTGAGAAGCGCCGAGTCCTCCTACTCATGCCCGGTAGTATTGCTAGGTGGATTCAGCGAGGCGAGCGCCTCAAGCTAGTCTTCCGGGAGGAGCCGGAGCGAGTCGATGGAGGAGTCTATGTTGCTCCAAGGGATACCTATGAGCTGTGGCGCCTCTGGCCCGGGGATAACGGGGTCGAGGAGGTAAAGGTCTGGCCCCCGTGGAGAAGAGAGGCCAGGCTTAGTAGGGAGAGCATTGTCGGCGAGAAGGTCTACGAGTACCACGTCGTGGCCCGGGAGGCGGTGACAGAGGACGATTACAAGGAGATTGTGGGCCTGGAGCAGTACCACTATGCTAGCAAGGAGGAGATAGTAGCTATTTGGCGATGCCCCGTCTGCGGCGCCTACGCGGAGTCCAATATACAGCCTATCTGCCCAAGGGACAAGGTGCCGATGAAGCTCCAGGAGATACGCGGAAGCCTCCCCTCTAGCAGGTTCCTAGTCTTGGAGCTGGTCACTAGGGAGCCCTATGAGCCGAGAATAGTGGCTTATGTGAGGGTCGATACCCCGATACCATTAATGCATCGCAGGATAAGGCTCCCAAGCGGCGAGGAACGAGTCGAGAGAATGATAAGGGAGAAAGTGTT
>JALVHV010000007.1 GCA_027028845.1 Pyrodictiaceae archaeon
GTAGGCAGCCACTATGAACAAGCCTGCTTCCCTTACACCGAGTACTCCTAGATAGGCTGCTGCAACACCTATACCCGCTAATAGGAGTGCCAGCGGCGACACAGTCTCCATAACTCTCTTGGCGTGCTTCGTACCCCTGCTATAACCTATGTACGCCACCAAGCCAATAGGAAACAACGATGCTAGGAGAGCTATGGGGCTGGATCCAAACAAATACCGTATATCGTTAAGGTATATGCACAGCAACAACGCCTCTATCACAACGCCAGCAACCAGGCTCGCTACATTACCTAGGAAGAGGTAGAACTCGGTGCTTCTTAGAACCCGTACCAGGCTCGGTCCCCGCGAACAAGAGAGGACATAACCACATATTTAACACTTGTTTAAATCAGCGAGTGCAAGGGCTCCACACAAGCGAAAACACCTTCGGAAGGCTCAGGCGCTCATCACCCCAGCCACCCGAGGACTATAGCCTAGTCTGCAGCAGATTTCAGTATAACGAGTCGCCGAAGACAATACTCCTCCCAGATCCATGAAATAATCAGACACGTGTCTCCTCTATTCACTGTTAGTTAGGAAATATAGGTGAAGCGAGAGCGCTCAGAAAAAGGGCCTCTTAGTCTCTAACAACATAGTAAGTACTAAGAGGTTCTGCTTTTAATCCATATAACGCGGGTACAAAGATATGCCTAGCAGTGCTGTAAGACTGCGACTATCTAAAAATGCCGTGGAAAAACTCTTTGGTTCCAGAAAAGCCGGCATATTAAAAGGTATCGAGAGAGTTCTTGAAAAGTACTCAGAGAAAGTCGAAGATGATGTGTTAAAGGAGTTTCTCAAGGAGAGGAGGTAGCCTAGATTAATGAACTTGGTGATTGGTGTATCGGTTTTTATTGATAGGCTATTTATCTATGACGAAGAACGTAGCCTTAGAGCACGTAACTTATTCAGACTAGTTGATGATAGAGGTTTAAACATCTTTGAACCCCCGGTATTTGGCATAGAGCTTGTTTCGCGGCTCGTTCGAAGAAAGCCCTGAAGCCTGGCAGAAGAATTGTATAACGAGATAATAGACAGAGTCGTCATCATAGACGACATAGATTATGACCTTCTCCTAGATATCGCCTTATCAACTGCATGCAGAGCTATAGATACATACTATATAGCTGTTGCCTACATGTTCTCCGGCATACTCGTCAGCGCCGATAAAATAATGGTTAATAACGCGAGAAAATATGGAGTAAAAGCATACTACATGCACGACACAAATGATTATAGTTCATTAATATCAAGAATTAGCCGGGATACAAGCTGATAATAAGAGCTAACCTAGGCTTGGCCAGTAGTAAGAAAGCGCCTATGAATAACCATCCCCTACCTATTCGATAACATAAGGATGAGGCTATCTGTGCTATTCTCCCTCTTTTAGTAGTGAGTGTATGGCTTTGTACGAGTCTATTGCTTCGTGTAGGGATATGAGTGTTGCGAGCAGGAGTACGGTTACTGCGACTGGGTCGTGGCCT
Source organism: Pyrodictiaceae archaeon (assembly GCA_027028845.1). GTDB lineage: Archaea > Thermoproteota > Thermoprotei_A > Sulfolobales > Pyrodictiaceae > Pyrofollis. The sequence goes on from JALVHV010000007.1 coordinate 1,521, forward strand.
GGGAGAATCGAGTAGGTGATGGTTGCGGCTCCTAGGAATGCTGTTAGTGCGAGGCTTCGCGGAACTAAGCGTCCATGCAGTATTAGGTAGGCTTTCAAGAAGCCTCTTCTAGGTGGTACTGCTACGTAGCCGCCTTGTTCCCTTTTCACGAGGCCTAGTTGCTCTAGTCTTTCGAGATGGTGTCTAGCGGTGCTGGGGCTTCTGAGCCTGAGTGCTCTCTGTAGCTCCCTTACTCCCATGGGTTTACGGGAGCGTAAGAGGACGAGGTAGGCTCTAAGCGCTGTACCACTAAGCTCTAGTAATGGGTCGAGGCTCCTAGTCTCTAGCCTATCTTTATCCTCCATGCCATGTACACCAGCACGGCGGCAGCAATAGCGGAGCCGAGGACTAAGCCGAGGCGCTCACTGGGGCTAAGCCCTGCTCTCCGCACAGTATGCTCTACACTAGGCATAGATACTGGTGTCGCTGTTGATGCCGAGGCACTACTATACAGTACTTCCTGTGTCGTTGTAGCACTCTTCGTTGTTTTCGTGGTCGTCATGGTCGGTGTAATAGTTGTCCTGGTTACCTTCGCTACTAGCCTCGTTGTTGTCGTGTTCAATTGGCTAGAGAGTCCCTGGGTAATGTTATTGATGCTAGTAACGATGCTTTTCTCAACAGTTTTCCTCGGCGAGGCCTTGGCCTGCTCGGTTATGGTGAGGCCTAGTGGCAGGTACATAGCGCCGTGATTCTCTTCAATAATGCTTCTAAGGCATTGTGCGATACTAGCCTTGCTATACTCGGCGCCACGGGGTGCATAGATTATCACGAGGCTTGGCCCCTTAGTACGGTTAGAGGCGTAGATAGCGGCTTTGAGGGAGCTATTGCACTCAATGGTCTCTACGAGGTCTAGGTGCTTAGCAGACAGGTTCCCTGCAACATAGACAGCAACGACCTGGTACCCTTTCTCGGCATAGGCTATCGCGTAGAGCATGCCCAGGACTAGCAAAACAGCGACAATGACTAAGCCTCTCTGCAAAATAGTGCCGCCTCCCCAAGTGCTACTAACTAGGGGCTAGGAGGCCCTATTAGTCTAGGGTATCGAACACCTCGTTCTACTCCCTTAGCTTTAGAGGAACAAGTCCCCCAGTATAGCCTGGAGAAGGTGAAATCGTTATGAGTAGTCCACAACCCCAGCTAATGGTTGCACTCGTTACCATAGTAGCGCTTGTAGCAGGGATAGTCATTGGAGGCCTCTACTTCGGGGCACTAAGCAAACCCAGTACAATAACTGTGCAGGGAAGCACCTATACTAGTACTAGCACGGTTACTGTTACGGGCCAAGCCCAGACCAATGCCTCCGTATCCGGTATCACGGAGTCATCGATACCCGGGCTATCATTGTCCTGGAATCGGGTAGAGAAGCTAGCAAGCGTGCTAGGCGCGGGGAGAGAGGCGCAGGCACCAGTATATGCGCCAGGAGCCCCAGCCACCGTCACTGTCGCTACGCCTACAGTCACCTATACCCTTGTGAAGAGCTCTGAGGCACTGGTATCCCAGGTAGCTGAGGTACAGCAACAACTATCCGAGCTAGTAATGCGGCCAGCAGAGGTAACGCTACCAAGCGGCGCTCGTCTCTACTATAGTGGTACTAATGTACAGGTTAGTGGAGTGGATGAACCAGACATAGTCAAGACCAATGGAACACACATTTTCATTGCTCGGGGCCAGCTAGTCGAGATATACCGTGCTTATCCCGCTAAGGAGCTAGCATTACTAGACACTATTAATATCAAGGAGATAGTTGAGGGGCTAGCTGGCAAGGAGTACTTAGCACTAGTAACTAATAACAAGACACAAGTAATAGCGCCTATAAAGAGAAGCGTCTACGTATCAGGGCTCTTCACGAGGGGCGGCAAAGTCATAGTAGTGGCGACTGAGACTCGTTGGCCCGGGCCACTACAGCCAAGGACATGGATCCTAGTCCTCGATGGTAGCGGTAGGGTGGCTCACTATGCTGTTATGGATGGCTACTTCTACGACGCGAGGCTAAGCAACGAGACACTCGTGCTGGTAATGAGCCTGGGTAACATAGTTCGCCCAATACTCTTCCTAGGCCCCTCTAGAGCCATAGCGCCGGCACCGGTGCTCGTCGGCGTGCCCACGGTTCAGACAGTGGTAGCGAGCATAGACCTAGAGACATGGAATGCCTCAACAATCTCGCTGGTAGGTGCTACGCCCTCCTCGCTATACGTGACTCCTAGCGGCGATATCTACGTAGTACTACCTGGCTCGATAGAGCAGCTACAGAAGCTAGCCTCGATGAGCCCCGAGGAGGCAGCGAAGAAGCTCAAGGAGCTAGTCATGCGCAGATACTACGAGAACTCAACAATACTGCACCTAAGAGTAACCAAGGGCGCCGGGCTAGAACTAGTAGCAACGGGCAGCGTTCCCGGGCGTATATGGAAGCAGTGGATGCTAGACGTGTACAACAACACCCTACGGATAGTCACGGAGAGCTGGGAAGGAGGCCTAAGAGTAAGCCTCTACATACTAGACGCCGAGACACTAAAGCCCATAGGTATGCTGAGAAACATAGCTCTCAACGAGAGAGTGCACGCAATAAGATTCATCGGTGACACCTTGTACCTCGTGACCTATCGCAGCATCGACCCCTTGTTCGCGATAGATCTAAGCAACCCAGCCAAGCCACGAGTAATAGGCTACGTGAAGTCACCCGGTTTCGACGAATACCTACACCCCGTTACGAAGAACTTGCTGATAGGCGTGGGGCGCGAAAAGGGATGGGTAAGACTAACACTCTACCAAATAATGAGTAACCGCAGCGTAGCGATAACAGCGAGGCTCTACCTAAAAGGCTACACGTGGAGCCCAGTACTAGACACTAGGAGAGGACACAGAGCCTTCACCCTCGACCCGCTACACGGCTACGTATTGATACCAGTGAGGACATGGAGATGCTACTCGGCGCAGGAAGGCATAGCCGTAGTAAAACTATACACAGAGAAACCCGACATAAGACTAGTAACGGTTCTCCCACACAGGTACCCTGACCGCGCAATATTCATAAACGATACAATATACAGTGTCTCCTCCACAAACCCTGTCAAGAGAGTAAAGGCCTTCGACGCGAAGACGCTGAAGGAGATAGCCTCAGCACCCAAGCCCCTAACAGCGACAATAGCACAGATAACAAGTAACCCCGAGAACTTCCTGGACAAGGCAGTGATTATCAGGGGCAAGTCGCTGCTCTGGAAAGGCCTAGACTATGCACCACCCATCTCGAAGAGCGACTGGGTACTCGACGACGGCACGGGCAGAATATACGTGGCAGCTTACTCGCCGTACCAGTGCAAGGGCACAGCGCCCCCCGAGGGAGCAGAGGTAGAGGTAGTAGGGATAGTGAAGATGAGCTGGACAAAGCACCCATACATAGTACCAGTCGAGGTAAAAATAATCAAGAAGTAAGTCTGGTAAGAACGTCCTCCTAGTTATTTTCTTCATAGATAAGCCTTTTTATGGCAAGGATAGTAGATACATCCTTACTCCTTTTTCTGGCCAAGCTCCTCTCTTAGCCTGGCAAGGAACTCTTCTCGGTCAACAATAGCTCTCTCGTGCACACCATGCCCTATCTTCTTGCCGTTCCACCATGCTTCTACCCAGAACAAGAGCCTCCTGCCATCAACGCTTAGGAGCTCTGCACGCACCTCCACCTCGGCCCCGATAGGAGCAGCCTTTAGATGCCTCACATCCACGCCTATCCCAACCGTGGTCTTTCCCTCTGGCAGGTACTTCTGCGCAAGCTCTAGCGCAGTGGACTCCATGAAGAGTATCATAGAGGGCGTAGAGAGGACAGCGACATCTCCAGAACCTAGGTGGCTGGCAGCGTGCTCTTCCCTAACCACGAACCTCTTTGTGTGAGCCAGGCCCTTTACGAGCCCGGAAGCCACGGCTCTGCAACCCTCCATCTTATCCGGGAAAACCACGTACTAGTAGTATCGGGAGGGCTATACAAGGCCAATGTCGCTGATAATCAGCTTCGTTTCCTCTCATCTAGGGGAGAAATAAGACTCTTCAGCGAGGAGGTAATAGGGTCAGCGTGGGAGGCCCCGCTGACAGGGCCGAGGAGGGCCCATTTTCCGGGGAGGAGGCGGGGCCGGGGTCTTCTCGCCTCATCATTGTCTTCGAGGAGATGGTGGAGCCGTGGAGGGATTGGATGGCTACGAGGCTGGTTTGCGCGCCTATGCCGTGTTGCTCATACTTAGGGGGAGTGCCGAGGAGGCGTTGAGGCGGTTATCCGAGTACTATGGTGTCCCTGCTCCGCGCCTAAGAGTGGGGCTGCCTAAGAGGCATGCCCGTGCACTAGGGTGCTACGAGCCTAGGCGTAGGCTGATATGCCTGCGTAGCTCCCGCGAGTACCGCGACCCCTTCGTGGTTCTCCACGAGTTTTATCACCACTTGCGTAGCTCTAGGGCAGAGTTCGCTGGGAGCGAGAAAAACGCCGATAACTACGCCCTTAGCTCGATAAGGCTTTGTCTCCACATATATGGCGAGGAGTGTAGAAAAGCCCTTCGCGAGGCCAGGGAGCTAGGCCTTGTATAGCCAGCAAGCAACCCAGTGATTGGTCTCCGCCTCTACTAGTGGTGGCTCCTCTCTCCGGCAGCGATCAAAGGCTTTGGGGCATCTTGGGTGGAATCTGCACCCAGGCGGCGGGTTCATCGGGCTTGGTGGCTCGCCTACAACCTTTATCGCTGGCTTCCTCTTAGCTAGCTCCGGGTCCGGTATCGGTATCGAGGCTAGTAGCATCTGTGTATACGGGTGCAGAGGTTTCTCGAACACCTCCTCGGCTGGTC
>JALVHV010000008.1 GCA_027028845.1 Pyrodictiaceae archaeon
CCGAAGAGCATTCTTGCGCGTATCCTTGACTCCTTGTCCCGGGAGCCCCATACGCGCTCAGCTATTTTTGCCAAGTATTCCGTGCATAGTTCCTCGAAGGCCTCGTCCACGTAGTCAATCAGTCCGCGGGCAGCCATAGTGTGGATTAGGAGCATTCTCATAACGGGGTCACTGTATTTCTCGAAGTACTTCTCCCCTGTACACTTGAGCAGTTCTCGTCCGCCTAGGTTCTTTTCTAGGCATGCCTTTACAACGTCTGTTGGGAGTACTCTCTTAATGACCTCTTTTACGAGCTCGTCGCGGCTCCCAAAGTACCAGAATATGAGCGCCTTTGATACCCCAGCCTCCTTTGCTACCAGTGATAAGGGTGCACGGAATAATCCGTGGGACGCGAAGACCTTCATTGCTGCTCTTACTATTTTCTCTCGTGTATCGATTTCTTGCAACTCTGCCTTCCTCTCTACGAGTCCCATGGTTATTCTCCTTGTTTATTGACTTTTATGGGTTAGGCTTGCCGGTGATTACGGGTATTTTGTGCTTGGGTATTGAATTCTGGGCTTGTCTGGGCCAGGTAAACAAATATATACTGACTAACCAGACAGTCAATGAGGGTGTATTTGCATGAGCCCGGTAAGAAAAGCGGCCAAGCATCTCAAACAATACCTCCTGCTATACGCAGTCCTAGCAATGATAATTGGACTAGCAGTCGGTTACCCGCTACGCGCTAGCATAAAGGCGCACCACGAGGAAATCAAGGACCTTATAGTGCTCTTCGCTATACTAACAATATATCCGTCAATGATACAGCTAAGGATAGGGGAACTAGGGAAAGCAGCTACACGGGTAAAAGCAATAATCATTGGTGTTGTCTCGGTGTTCCTAGTCTCACCCCTGCTAGCAATGCTATTCGCTGGACTCTTCTCGATAAAGCAGCTCTCCCTGGGGTTCGTGCTAACAAACATTGTTCCCGCCTCTAGCGCCTCGATAGGCTACGTGCTGTTAACCGGTGGCAGCATCGAGTTGGCAACCGTGCTTGCCCTCATTAGTCTCTTCGGAGCCTTCGCCGCTATCCCTGGCTACATGTCCCTCTACGCCAAGCTAGCAACAATAAATATACCCTTGAAGCCTATTATGAAGTCTCTCGGAATAACACTGCTAGTACCCCTTATAGCTGGCCAGTTAACAAGGTACGCGCTGATACACAATAGAGCACGGAGGAAAATCCTAGAGGGAAACCAGGGCTATAAGTGCCTAGAGAGACGTATCGACGCACACCACCTAGGGGTTCACGAGCTCTATGAGGCGCTCAAAAATATTGAGAGATGTATTGTGCGGAAGCTAGAGGAAGAGCTTAAGCCCCACCTCTCCCTCTGGACAATGATAACAATGCTGGTGCTGATAGCCCTGCTCGTAGCCAGTAAGGCCGGGATGATAGTCGGGAAGCCTATTATTGCTGTGAAGATTTTTGTGCTCCAGGCAGTAATCCTAGGAGTACTATTATCCCTGGTAACTGTTATTGATAAGCTATTTGGGCTGAGCTACGAGGAGCATATGTCGGTAGCATTTCTCTCGGCTACTAAGAACGCTAGCGTAGCTGCAGCCATAGCTGTTATGGCTCTAGGCCCTGTAGCGGCACTACCAGCTGCACTAATACCAGTCATACAAGCACCCATAGCGATAGCTTATGTCCAGGCAGCGCCTCGTATAAGGAGCCTCTTTAGCACCGAACGAGAGAGAGTCACCGAGGAGCTTGCACGGGCCCGGGCCTAGTCCTACTTTTAGACCACTATTTCCCACCATGTTCTTAACCCACGGCAATTGTTTTCTTTAACACCTGGAGGCGAACACTCTGTGCGCTTCGTGATTGGCTGCAAGCCCGGAGAAGCAAAGCCCCGAGAAGAGAAAGTCGCGATCATAGGAGCTGGGCCAGCTGGCCTCGCAGCTGCTGGCTACCTGAGGTGTAAGGGCTTCAACGTAACAGTTTTCGACATGCTTCCGGAGCCCGGTGGTCTCCTCATCTTCGGCGTCCTCGAGATACACGTTAACAAGCCGAAGGTCAAGGAGGGTATACGCGAGCTCATAAACATGGGCGTAGAGTTCAAACA
>JALVHV010000009.1 GCA_027028845.1 Pyrodictiaceae archaeon
GGTCTCGGTGCAACCGCTCTGTTTCAGTCCCAGTAGCCTCTTTGCCTCCTCTAGGGCCTTCCCTGGTTCTCCCTTAGCGAGCCACGCTTCTACGAGGGGTAGTGACCCAGGGTTCTTTGCTGCAAGTATCCCGGCTAGGTGTATAAGGGCTGTCTTCGCGGCCTCGTAGGGGGATACATCGCCTACCCGGTAGTATGCCATTCCTTCGTCGTAGTAGCTCATAGGGGTCTCCTCGAAGTCCATGAGCCACCTCATCTCGCCGCTAGGCAGCTGGAAGGGGTGCAGCAAGCCAAGGCTATGACCAGCCTCGTGGGCTATTACTCGGTTAATATCGCCTCTTATTACTCGGAACCCGTAGCCCGGGTAGCTAGTAGCCCCTAGCCATCCCGTATCGAACCCGGTGAAGTTGAACAGTGTTCCCTGGAACCTCATGTAGCTTGGCCGCGGTGTTGCTAGCACGTAGAACACGAAGTCGCAGGCCTGGGCTATGTTCTCCGAGCCGCATGGGTGGAGCCCGGGGAATCTCTTCTTCGCGTCGAGTGCTAGGAGCTTTGACGTGTTGCCGTAGTATAGGATGAGCCAGCCGTCCTCGTGCCCAGCCTCCTCGACGACTTTGTAGAGTGGTGTGCCTGGCTCGGCACGCACTGTTCGAAGGTCTATGCTAATGTTTATCCAGGGATCCATTAGCTCTACTAGGTTCTCTACGAGGCTCGTGTTGATACTAGCCCTTATTCTTGCTGTTAGCGTCTCGTTGCCATAGTCTACTAGGACTATGCGAACCCGGTACAACGGGGCATACCAGGGCCTCGCGGGGCATAGGGTTAGATAGTGGAACCTTATATGGTCGTGTACGAGCCCCTTTATGTAGCTAGCTGGGTCACTTAGGCTCCATAGAGGCGGCTCCGTGGAGACATTGACGGGCCTACCCATGCCGTAGAAGGGCATAGTCTTGCTAGGCCATGGCTCCGGGACTACGCTTAGATCGTAGAATACTAGGGGGTGCTCACCCGCCCAGCCCCTGATGCCCTCTAGCCCGTCGACGCGGAGATAGGGAGCTGGCTCCTCGTAGTACTGGCGAGAAACATTATCAACATTGCCTATGATAGCGACTACATCGTTCACCTCAATACCCTTCTCCTCTACTACTTGCTGGCTAAGCCCCCACAACTCCTCGTAGAAGGGACGAAGCTCCAACCACCTAACCGAGAGATGACGCGCCTCCACGTAGTCCTTGGCCCAGCTCGGCACACCCCTGTCCACGTAGTGGCTCTCCATATAGGCTCTTAGGGCTCGTAGGGCCCAGCTAGGCGCGTACATATAATCTATCTCGGCGCTGACGCTCAGAGCCATCCCCGAGCAGTTTACACTGTACATGTAATGCTCTCTCTGCATATCCTTGAGAAGCGTGTGGCTCGGGTCAAATACGAGGACTAACACGTGCAGACCGAGTACGAGCCCCTGCTCGGAGCGGACAATGGGGCCCGATAACATTGCAGCAAAGAAGAGCAATAATAAGAGTGGGGTAATGGTTCTCCGCTGTAAGGTACTGGCACCTCTCCTCCTCGGGGAATAAAGGGGGGCTAAGCCCTTGTTCCTAGTCTATGTATTTCCTCAGCTCTTTCTATATATGTCTCTTCGCCTCTGTCGTGCCTTGTTCCTCGGGAAGCGTGTAGAGAACATAGGCTGATGCTATTATGGTTAACAGTACTAGTATTGGTAGCGTCTTGCCTGTGACGAGGCCGTAGACCTGGGTGAGGATTATCTTTTCCCTCGGGAACTCTATGAGCCCAGCGCTTGTCCGTACAGATCTTATCTCGATGTGCCTAGCCTCGAAGAGTATAAGCTTAACCAGGGCCTGGGTTATTGAGAGCGCGACTAGGAGTATTAGCGAGGACGCGAAGAGCCCGGGGATAGTTACTCGCTGCCAGCGGGGGCTTAGTAGAGAGTAGAGCGCTGTGAAAGAGAACACTATTGCCAGCCCGGCTGCCAGGAATATTAGCACCGACATGAATCTCACGTAGTCGTATATCTGTGAGTCAACTGGCTGGCCGAGGACTACTACCTGATAGGACGTTAATGAGACCCAGCCCTCCACAGAGCCCCGGAACACTACTAATGGGTGAGAGACACAATACACGAGCACTACCGATGCCGCTACCTCCGCGACGGCCACCATAATTACTAATAGTCTCCACAGAGCCTTGGCGTTCATCCCTTACTTCAGCCTCAGTTTATAGCTATAGACGTGGCCATAGGCCCTATAGGAGACAATAGCGTAGACGAAGCGGGCACTGCTAGGCGGGCTCGCCTCGAACACCTTGTCAACTATTACCTGGTCGCTCGCCTTTCTCCACGGGCTCCCAGGGCTGTACGCGTAGAGAAAGGTTATGTTTACATGGAGGGGGTAGCAATTGGGATTGAGAACCACGATCTTACCACTATTCTTCGCTACCTTGAGGGGCTTGAAGGGTATAACAACGCTGTACTTTCCCTTTAGGTGCCCGAGCCTAGTGAGCACCGCGTCTACTGTTATGCTTAGCCTTGGGCTACTCGACTCCTCTACGTGCTTTGAGAGAAGCACTGGGGGCAAGTAGATGCGCAGAGTATTATTCCCCATCACGTAGGTGTCTACCTTGGTATGGTCTACTGTCACGCTGTTCACACTGAGTATGCGGAGCCCCCGTGTGCCGACATAATGTATTGTTACTGCACAGTCCCTGCTATCAAAGCCTATCTTTGCTAAATATAGGAGCGGGGGCTTCACGTAGCCAAGCATCGCTATGCTCATGGATGTATAGAGGAGGGGCATTACAGCTGCGAGCACCACGTAGAAGCCGAACACGCCAGCCGCTATAGCTATCGGCGATACTTCCTCCCTTTCTAATACGGATACGATACTCGGAGCTGATATGATTAATATGACTAGTAGCAGTAAGGGTATCCAGATATACCGCGGCACAATAGCTACTACTTTTCCCTTAAGCCTGGAAACCGGGACAGGGTTATCGGGGACAGGGTTTGCATCGCCCTTGGTTACTATCACGCCGTCGCGTATCTCTATGAGTCTATGGACTACACAGTAGAGGGCACTCGTGCACCAAACAACAATATCGCCTACCCTAGCGTGCTTGCCATATACTATCACCATGTCTCCTGGGTGTATAACCGGGACCATGCTACGCGTAGGCACGATGAATATCCCGAAAGGAACTGGGAGAAGCTTAGAAACAATAGCCACCAAGACGAAGCCTATGAGGCCTATGGTTAGTGCCTTGCGTAGGCGCTGAAGCCTCTCCATAAGGTATCAGCCACTCCTTAACACTAGTAGGTTCCTGCTGTGTTTTCTCTGAAGGGCTGTACTCGTGCTAGGCCCTGGTATAGCGGCTACTTATAGCTATGTACTCTTTATGAGTAATCCTCGTACCTATATCGATTTTATCGGAGGCCGGGACTGGTTTCAGTACTTTAGCAACTTGTTGCTGCACTGGAGCAGCACTTCTAGGGTCGATGATCAGTTGTACTGGGTAGTAGGTGCACGCGCCCGTGCCCGGGCTGCTGCCGCTACAAATCTCTAAGTAGAGTAGCAGCGTTGAGTTAACCTGACTTGGCTTGGATACGTTGACGTATATGTAGCCAGAGGAGTAGCCGGAGATTGTTGGAGCTAGCTCTATCCAGCTAGTAGCCTGTGTCTCTACAACACCATTGGTTATTGTTATCGCCGTGCTCCTGACAGATGATACATTGACCAGGCTTATTGTCGCGTTGAGCCCTGGCTCGATGCTTGCTGAGCTTAGTACTAGCCTAGAGTACACTGGTGGCGAGGACGCTGTTGTAGCGTTAATGCCTAGCACGGTGTTGGAGAACACATAGTACTGTGTAGTTACTGTGAAGTATACACTGTCTATTCTGAAGTCGAGGCTACCACTACTGAACAGTGCCGCTCCCCACACGCCGACGAAGACGTAGTAGGTCTTCCCGGGCTGCACATAGCCCGTTAAGTTAACAAGATACGTTGTATAAGTCGTGGGCGTGTAGTAACCATAGGATGTATACGTGTTACCCGTCGCGGGGTCATATATTCCGACAAACCAGTAGGTGAGATCCACCGAGTTAACGGCGTACCTAATCGTCACGTAAATATAGGCTGACACTATTGGTGCATTCGGTACACTTACCTCTTGGTAAATGAGGGCCGAGTCATAGCTCAGGGCAGGAATTGTACCATATATAGAGACTACGCCGCCAACAGCACCAGTATCGCTGGCTAGCCAGTAGCAGGAGAGATAGCTACCGGGGCTACAGTACCAGTAGTCCGGGTTGCTGTAGAACTGGGGATTCTTTACAAGCTGCGTATAGTTAGAGGCAGTTATGGTTACATTCGCGCTGGCTAGGCTCGGGCCTAGAGAGACTGCTGTATCGAGACTTCCCGGGTCAAGGAGAACATAGCTGGGCTGCGAGGGATATAGCTCAGCGGAGAGAGGCGCGTAGACAGAGCTATGCGCGTATACGAATACGCTGAACTGGAACAAGAGCGTAATAGACGTAATTGTTATAAAAAACATGTACGTAGTGAGCCTTGCCCCAAGGATTCTCACCTCTAGCTTAGGGTTTAGCTCGGCGATGCTACTAGGTATAGTTCAGCTGTTGTCGTTGTCGGTGTCGTGCCCTCGGGTATGTATACGAGCAGGTCTACCTCCCATACACCGCCAGCACTGAGCGTACCTATATTAATTGGTGTTGTAGTTGTCTGTGTTAAATCAATCATTGCCACGTATGTGCCATTCGCTGGTAGTGGTATTGGCCACCCTGTTAGGCTCCTAGCCGCGCCCTTGTCGTAGATTATTAGGTAGGCCTTGGAGCCTGCTGGTAGGCTTAGGGCCTGGCTAACAGTTATATTGACGTTATAGGATGTTGTCGTGTCAGTGTTCTCTATTATCGTTATGTTCTCATAGTATGTTGTCTCGTAGGTTGGGTGAAGCGTGAGCGTCAAGTTAGCTCCGTTAGGTCCTACTGTTACACCTATTGTGTCGCCGTTGATGTCTGTCTGGCCAGCATTGCTACCCGGCGCGAATATTACCTTTGGCGCTGAGGGCACTAGCGTGACGTTTACAGGGTAGTAGCTCATTACGTGAGCATATGCGAATGCCAGTACTAGTGCTAGCGAGGAGGCAACCGCTATTAGTGCTAGCCGCTTGGTCTGCATGCGTGCTCACCCGTTATTCACTACGCCTTCTATTATGTTGTGTTCCTTTCTCTCAATTTGTGGTTTAAAGCTTAGTTCCTTATTAATCCGCTTCTAGAAGATGCTTGAAAGTATTTAGCTGATATAAAGGATTTCTGTCCATATAATTTTCTTTCTATGAATAGCGTAACTATTCGCTCTTCATATACAAGATATTGTATGCGATTAGTGTAGTTTCTATCGCTATATATCTACTACGAATTGTACACGCCAGCAACCATTCTCCTTAACTATCTCCATCATAGCATAGGTCATAGCCTTCACTATCGTCCTCGTAGGGTGCTTCGCGGGATCCAGTTTCTCGCCCCAAGCCTTGGCCCGTAGCCTTAGCACCGGGTTTCCTTGCTCATCTCTGCCCTTCTCTATTGGCTCTACCTTGAACCTCGAGAAGACTAGGCCCTCGGAGTCGGTGTAGAACAGCAGGTCCTCTATCCAGCGATAGAGTAGCTGCTCCAAGTCCTCGCCCTCGTCCTCTATGCTCCTCTCCTCCCTGGGCTCCACCTTGGAGGTGTCTGTTATTACCTCGTAGACCCCGATAGCTGCTTGTTCAAAGGCCTCCTCTATGCTTCGGCCCTTAGCAACAATAATCACATCCGCTGGGTGAGGTGCATGAGCCCAGCCCGGGCACTTGAGGCTAGCTATAGTCTTCTTTAACTCTTCGAGAATCTCTTCGCGCTCCATTCCCTGCTCCACGGCCGTCTCCCCAGGTATGCTTGCTCATATTAGTACTAGGGAAGGCGCTAGTAGTGTTTTTGCTGCGTTCTGCTAGGCAGCGCATACGTGCATAGCTGTGTTCTCTCCTAGAAAAACGCCCATGCTCTCCGGGGCTTAAGGGGATACTTGATTAGGGGCTCCGGAGGCTAGTCAAGCTAGTAGGGAATAGAAGTCACTGCTCTGCAGGTTGCTCTCCGGCGCTGTATAGGGGTGCTGCTATATGGTCCGTGTCAGGGTTGAGGCTGAGGTTAGGCCCACGGAGGACGTGGAGAGGGTTAAACGGGCTATTCTCAACGTGTTCGTACCGGACACTATCCATGTCGAGGACATGGGTGACGGGTATTACCTGGTTGTAGCGGAGTCTTATAGTCTCCGCGGCCTTGTCCGGCTCCACGAGAAGCTACGAGTTGAGCGCATACTCGATGCTGCCCGGGGCTACATGCTCCGGGGCATTGATCGCGGCGTCTTGGTGTTCAAGCTTAATAAGCAGGCTGCCTTCGTTGGCCGTGTCAGCCTTATCGATATGGATGCTGAGGCTCCTATGGGCCCCATAGTGTTCACTATTGAGCACCACGATCCCCGGGCTGTTGTTGACTGGCTCGCGCCACCCACCCGAATGGGCCGACCGTTGTACGAGAACCCTATGCCGGAGGACTAGGGGCTCGCCGCGCCCCTATGTTTTATAAGGGCTCGGTAATCGCTATGGCTTATCACTTATCCTGGGCGTGGCTTGGGGCGCCGCATAGTCATCGTTGTTGCCGGTATGCCTGGTAGCGGTAAATCCGTGGTCTCAAGGGCTGCGAAGGAGCTGGGATTACCCGTTTATGTCATGGGGGATGTTGTCCGCGAAGAAGCTGCTAGGCGTGGCCTTGAGCCAACCCCGGCTAACCTGAACATGGTTGCTAAGAGCCTAAGGGAGGAGTATGGGCCCACTGTTGTCGCTGAGCGCACGGCGCAGAAGTTCCGAGAAGATGAGGAAATCGTGCTCGTTGATGGTGTGCGGAGCCTAGACGAGGTAAAGGTGTTCCAGCGCTACGGCGACGTGGTCATAGTCGCTGTCCATGCCTCGCCGCGTACACGGTTCGAGAGGATAAGGAAGAGGAATAGACCCGGGGACCCCAGGACCTGGGAGGAGTTCGTCTCGAGGGATTTGACGGAGCTGGGCTTCGGGATAGGGAATGTCATCGCGCTAGCTGATTACATGATTGTTAACGAGGAGAAATCCCTGGACGAGGTACTGGAGGAGGCCCGGGTCCTGCTCCGAGAGAAAATACTAGGTAAGGGAGCTAGGCCACAGCCACCGTCCTAGGAGGCACTGGTAGCGCGGAGCCTACCAGGCTAGTCATCCCCAGCAAGAGGTTCTCTACCCTGACAATTACTTCCTCGTCGCTTATAATATCTATGTTGGCCCGGAGCAAGCCGTCCTCATCCTCGTAGACGAGGCCAGCTGCCTCGTAGAGCTCTAGCTCCTCGAGTATATCCCTTAGAGTAAAGGCTGGTGGAAGGAACCCCGCCTCCCTCAAGCGAGCAAGATCCTCTACAAGCTCATGGAGCGGGGCAGGCGCTAGTAATAAGCGCGCTATGATAGCGTAGCGGAGCACGCTAAACGCTTTCGCGCGCTCATAGGGTGAGGCAGCATCAACGCCTACTACTAGTACTGGGCTAGTCAAGGCTCTCGCCCAGACTGAGACATTATTAGCGTTGATTATGGGATAAGAGCCGTAGGGGGCTAGGTAGAAGAGAGCGCGAAGAACCAGGAGCTACAATACTGGCTAGACCCGGGTAACACCACTAGGCCAGAGAAGCAGCAATGATGACCCAGGGATTATGCCTAGCCTCTCCGAGACGAGGGGCTGTGACGAGTCCAGCCGAGCCCTGAGCACCTAGGCAGTTTAGGGAGGAGAAGCCTCCATGGCCCTGGTAAAGGGCGTAGTGGATCTCACTAGGCCTCTTGGGCCCGGTGCACGCGTCTACCCCGGGGACCCAGCAATAATTGTAGAGACATATGCTACTCATGACAGGGACGGGTACTATGCTAGGCGCGTATGCATGCCGGAGCACGCTGGCACCCACGTTGATGCCCCTATCCACTTCCATCCAGGCGGCTCTGATGTCTCCGGAATCCCTGCTTGGAGACTCATAGCCCCTGCAATGGTTATCGGGCCTCTCCGCGGAGCCGTTGCCTCCGGTGAGCTGCGACGAGCCCTAGGAGCCTGTGGCTTCTCTGCTCCCCGTGGCTGGGTATTGCTCGTTAAAGGCGAGCCACTACTCGGCAGTGATGCGGCCAGGTTACTAGCCTCTATAGGTATTAGCGGCCTGGGCGTGGAGACCATGAGCCCCGACGAGCACCCCTACCCAGTGCATAAAGAGCTGTTACAGAGGGGCATACTGATAATCGAGAACCTGGACCTAGCGGTATTGGAGCCTTGTACAAGGCTCACGCTATTCATTGGTGCTTTGCGCCTAGTTGGTGGTAGCGGTGCTCCCGCAAGGATCATAGGCTTGTTGGATGACGCTTGGCTCGGCCTAAGCATCTTAGAGAGATATGGCGAGGAGAGAAACACATGCAGCGAAAAATAAGTAAGTTAGGAAAAACAGTGCCATTGGGGGTCTAGTCTCTATAGTTCTATTTTCTCTTCTTTCAGTATCTTCTCTGCCTTTTTGCGGAAGTCTAGTGTCTTGCTCGGCGGCTCTGGTATTATTCCTTCAGGCTTGAGTGCTAGTGCTAGAATTATCAGTATTCCTAGTAAGAGGTACTCCAAGGCGTTTCCAAAGCTGTTAGGATCTAGTCCTAGTAGGCTTGCTCCCAGCGCTTTTGCTAACTGTACCTTGTAGACGCGGATCGGCCATATTAGGAGTATGCCTACCAGAGCAGTCGCTGCTACTACGCCGCGATTGCTAGCCATCCCGCCTAGTATCATGAGGGCCCAGGGCCAGAAGGTCCAGAAGACTCTATTGAATATCGATACCGCTGCTACTGCACCGCCTCCTAGGAATGGGTTGAGAGCATATACTACTCCTCCTAGCGCAGCAACGGCGCTACCGATTATCATTGCGTCCCTCCTCACCACGACGACGTCTCTTCCAAGGGCCTTGGCCGCGTCCTCGTCGTCTCTTACTGCTCGGAAGAGCCTACCTGCTGGCGAGTGATGGATTCGCTCGAATACCCAGTAGACAATAATCGCCATTATTACTGTGAAGATTGTTGCCGCTGCCGCAGAGTTACCGGCCCATGCGAAGAGGTCTGGTGTTGCTAGACCAACTGTCGGGGTACTGCCCATTATCTGCTTGGTGTAGGTAACGAAGATTCTCACGGCCTCAGCTGTGGCGAGCAAGAGTATTGCTAGGTACTCGCCGCGTAGCCTTAGGGCTGGTAGGCTTGCTAGCCAGCCAACTATGCCGCCGAGTACTAGTGCAACGACTATAGCGAATATTAGGAGGCCTATCGCTACCCCTGGGTGCGTTGGGAAGTACTTTGTGTTGAGCAGGTTTAGCGTCTCGGTGTTCTGCGCTAGTACGCCGTGCACCGTGACGCCTGGGACTACGTGGCTTGCCAGGGCAGCTGCTAGGTGCGCTACGAAGTTACCAACGACTATCCCGCCTATGCCAAAGAACATTGCGTGGCCGAAGTCCGGTATACCTGTATGCCCTGCCTTGATATTGAGTGCTAGGGTTACTATGGTGTATACTCCTATGAACGAGAGTATTTGCTCTGTGAGTACTATCGCGTTAACCATCTAGGCCTTCACCCCCA
Source organism: Pyrodictiaceae archaeon (assembly GCA_027028845.1). Classification (GTDB taxonomy): domain Archaea; phylum Thermoproteota; class Thermoprotei_A; order Sulfolobales; family Pyrodictiaceae; genus Pyrofollis. The sequence continues at coordinate 9,711 of JALVHV010000009.1, forward strand.
TTAGCTTTCCTTACCCTTTGCGCCACCTAGGCGGAAAACACGCTTCCAGTTAACCGAGGCAAGGCCCTCCGGGATGAAGAGCAGCGTGAGCGCCACGGCTAGCATCGAGAACACCTTGTCGTACTTCACTATGCCTGGGCCGAATACCGGGCTTAGCAAGGGGACGAAGAACTTCTCTATAAGGCCTATTAGGAATCCGCCACCTATGCTGCCAGGGACACTGTTAATACCGCCAACAATGCTGCCAGCAAACACGCTCACTATTATCTGGTCCGAGGGCGTTGTCGGCGACACGGGGGTTAGATAGACCGTTGCGAATATGAATAGGTACCCTGCTAGCCCCGCTATAGCGCCTGCGATGAACCATGTTATTGCGAATACTCGGTCAACGTTGATCCCTAGTACTAGTGCTAGGTTGGGGTTCTCTATGGAGGACCTCATCATTACGCCTAGCTTGGTCCTGGTTAGCAATAGGTATAGACCAATTATCGTTGCCAGCGCGAATATCATTGCGAGTATCACTGCGCCTCTTATTGTCACCGAGCCGCTGCTTATGACTATGTCTAGGGAGTCCATTCTCAGGCTATCGAAGGCGACGCGGCCCACGAGGGAGACTGTCTTGACTGTTAGTCTGCGTATCTGTGGCAGCGTCATGTATATGAATAGTATAGCTATTAGTATGAAGTCGAAGCCAAGTGTTGATATCATTAGCGCCATGCTACCGGCTCCACGTTTCTGCAGCGGGCGGAGTACGAGATAGTACTGAATAACCGCGACGAGTCCTCCGACTATGAACGCTGATATCAGTGCTACTGCGTAGACCCACCAGGGTAGAGGTATACGGACCTGCATTCCGGCCATGTTGTGCCACGCAAAGTCGCCGTGGATATTGAAGGCCTTTGCTAGCAACAGTATGATTGTTGCTGCTACATAGCTCGCGACCATCGCGAAGCGCACGTGCGCGAAGTTGAAAACCTTGGTAGTCATATACGACAGCGTGATGCCAACGCTGAGTATTGACAAGAGGCTTGCGTAGTAGAGGGCTTGGAACGTTGACTGTATGTCTATCGCGGCCACGTCTTCCCACCTCCATGCCCGTTGAGCAAGGGAACGAGGACTGTATCTTTAGACCTCGAGGCCTAGGTACTTTCTTGACAAGTCCTTGTCCTGCAAAAGCTCCTGTGCCTTACCCCGTGCAACTATGCGGCCGCTAGCGATCAATACAGCCTCGTCGCCTATCTCTAGGGCTCCTTTAGCGTTCTGCTCAGCGAGTATAATGGTGTAGCCCTGGTCTCCTAGGTGGCGTATTGCCTCGAAGACCTCCTTGGCCAGTTTTGGAGCGAGACCAGCTGTTGGCTCGTCTAGCAACATGAGCTCGGGTTTGCGGAGCATGCTTATAGCTATGGCTAGCATTTGTCTCTCACCACCGCTCAGTGTCCCGGCTCGCTGGAACAAGCGCTCCTTAAGCCTAGGGAATAGCTGGAAAACCTCCTCCATGCGCTTCTTTGCCTCGTCCTCGGGTATATCGTAGGTTGCTAGGAGCAGGTTCTCCTTGACCGTGAGAGTGCTGAAGATGTTGAAGAGCTGCAGCGTGTAGGCCATCCCCATCTTAGCCCTCTTATAGGCTGGCACATGAGTTATGTCTCTCCCCTTGTAAATGACCTTGCCGCTATGGATAGTGGCTAGCCCGAATATCGTGTTGAGAAGTGTTGTCTTACCGGCACCGTTCGGCCCTACGACGACCGTTATCTTGCCCTTGGGCACCTCTAGGTCTATATCGAAGAGTATGTGGAACTTGCCATAACCCGAGTTAACTTTTTGGAGACTAAGCATGGGCTCCGGCAAGGCTGGGCACCCCTTCATTCAACTCTATATTAGCCGCCTATGTAGCTCTCTATCACTCTCGGGTCATGGAGCACCTTCTCGGGCGGGCCCTCGCTAATCACTCTCCCAAGGTGCATCGCGTAGGCATAATCAACGTACTTGGCAGCGATATCGATTCGGTGCTCTATTATGAAAAACGTTATCCCGTGCTCATCCCTTAGCCTCGTAAGCGTCGAGAATATCTCATGAGCCTTAGCAGGGTTGACACCAGCCGCTGGCTCATCCATTATCATGAGCCTGGCACCGCTCATGAGAGCACGGCCAACCTCTAGCAACTTGAGCCCAGCACCACTAAGCGCAGTAGCTCTCTGATCCCACTCCTTGTCCAGACCCAGTAGTTTCAATATCTTGAACGCTCTCTCAACCGCCTCGTCCTCTACCCTTATCCAGCGCCTCTTCGACACCCATGCAAGATAGGGGTTCTCATAGCTACCCGGGGGATTAGCGGCTAGGAGGTTCTCGAGAACCGTGAGGTTAAGGAAGGGCTTGGGTATCTGGAACGTCCTTATAATACCCATACGGGCTATGAGATGAGGAGGCTTACCAGTAATGTCCTTGCCCTCGTATATGACCTTGCCAGCGTCAGGTGCATAGAACCCGGATATAACGTTGACCAACGTTGTCTTACCACTACCGTTGGGGCCTATTAGTAGCGTTATCCTCTTCCTTGGTATGCGCACCGATACACCGTCAAGGGCAACTACTCCGCCGAAGCGCTTAACGATACCCTCAGTCCATAGTATGAAATCACTCGTGGCTACGCGTTGCTCTGCTCTAGCTGCTTGCGTGCTCACAGCCATCACCCTTGCCCAGGGCTTGACCAATGCTGTACAAAACGCTCCACAAGGCGCTCCTTGTGTACCCAGTTTAGGCACGGGAACGATTTACGGGAGTACTAAAAAACGTGTGGGATATCATTGGGCTAGAAACTGTATACATTATTTAAAAAACCTCCATGACTTAGTACCTCTTGCCGGGTCTTCGTGTCTTACTTCTTCCTAAGGGCTAGGGCAGCTCCTATAATCACTATTATTATGACTATGACTGCGCCTACTATGAGCCCTGTGTTGCTGCCACCCTTCTTCGTGGTTGTTGTCTGCTGCGTCGTAGCTGGCGCCTGGGTTGTTGCTGGCTGAGTTGTTGTTTGCTGCTGTGTTGTTGTCTGTGGAGCCTGTGTCGTTGTCGCGACTGCTCCGCCGAACTTCTGCTTAACTAGCTCTGGATAAGTTACGCCGTTTATCTTGTACCACTTGTTTGTCTGGTTTAAGCCATAGTACTTACCTACTAGGTACCAGTCCCACTTGTTGTTGAAGTCGTAGACTATCCACCAGTCGAAGTCGGCTGTTGCTCTGTCGCCTGCCTTGCTTAGCGGGAACTTACCGGTCGCTGATAGCTTGGCGAACTCGTCGCTCATTGTTAGCCCGTTGTCTAGCTGCTGTTTCACGAAGTCTACTAGCTTGTCGGGGTTGTTCCTTATGTCGGGCGGCGCCTTCATTAGTGCTAGGGCTATAGCTACTACTGCGTCGTAGCCAGCGTAGCTATAAGCGTCTGGGACGTCGCCTATCATTGCCTTTACTTTCTCGGCTATCTTCCTCTGGTTCTCAGTAGCCGCTGGGGAGTACAGCGGGTTTATGAACAGTGTTTCCTTGGCGAACTGCCTCACTACTGGGTCCTGGCTTATAGAGGCTAGCTTTGCTGTAGCGTCGCTGCCTATCCATAGCACGTCGCGCAGGGTCTTATAGTTGGCTGCCTCTGTCATTAGCTGTACTGCCTCCTTGAATGCTAGTACGACGACTGCTACGTGGGGCTTACCGTATTTCTTGGCTAGGTCGTCTACATAGGTCTTTGCCTGTGATGCTATGGCTCCGAAGTTTGGTGACTCTGGGTTGTACTCGAGGGCAGGCTTGTACTCTATGCCAGCCTTCTCAGCATTTTCCATTATTGCCTTCTTTAGGTCCTCGCCCCAGGTATCAGCTCTCACTATGAGTACTATTCCCTTAATGCCTAGGTCCTGCATCAGCTTTACCAGGGCATCGGCCTCCACTGAGTTCGGGGAACAGAATCTGTAGAGGTTGTCTCCGGGTATTGCTAGCTCGTCAGCGGTGCTTGAGGGACTTATTAGTAGCACGTTTTGCTGCGTCGCTAGGTCCTTGACCTTCTTTGCCTCAGCGCTGCTCATCGGGCCTATTATGAACTTTATACCTCTGGCTACAAGTGCGTTGAACTTCTGTACTGCCTGGTCTGGCTGTGTCGCTGTATCCTCTACTGCGAGGGCTAAGCGGAACCAGGCATGGTGCTCCGCCAAGTACTTGTTCATATCCTGTATAGCTACCTCTAGTGTCGCCTTCTGCCTAGCACCGTAGTCGCTTAGGTCACCGGTCAGTGGTAGTAGCGCGCCTATGGTTATTGTTACTGGTTTTTGCTCTGCGAACGCTATCGGAGCTATCACTGGGGCTATGAATACCGCGAGTAAAGCTAGGGCTGCGAGTGCTCTACTCATTCACTCCTCACCATGAATCCGTCTCCTTATCCATCAAGTAACCACGCTTATCCCACTAGGTTTTAAGCTTTACTTGACCCAATACTAGTCCATGAGAAATACTTGGGAGAGAATAGCTTAGAAACCAGCTAAATCACTGTAAAGAAAAATATAGCGTGAAAAACACATAAAGCTAACCCCCTCTAGCCCAACCCATTACCGACTATAGAAGCATGGATAAAGACAGGGGCATAGAGAGCAACCGATACTAGCTCCGGTATCGCAGCGCCTGGCGGCACGCCTTTTACGAAGTGCAAGTACCAAATAACCGCGTAGATTACTAGCGCAACAGCAGCGTATAATCTCGGCACCATACTGTTCGCCGCAATAATGTAGGCCAGTATCATTGCTAGGAGGCTGAGAAAGAAGAGTACTGAGACCCAGAAGTGCAGAACCCCGTAGGCCTCGTTGAATACCGCTACAAGGGTGAGGCTGAAGCCTTCTAGCCACACTAGTGCCTCGCGCCAGCCCCGTAGACACTTACAAGCCAGTAGTGAAGAGAATATAGTGCCCAGTATGAGGCCCGTGTTGAAGATCTTTGCTGTGTCTGGGTGCTTTACTTGGTGCCCTAGGTCGCTTAGGGCGTTGCTCCAGAAGCGGAACCACGGGGCCATAGCTATTGCTATCCCTATTAACGCTAGGGGCGCTGCGAGAGCGAGGATTGCTAGGATGAGGCACTTTTTCCTCAAAGTGTCTCCCTTGTAGCGATTAGTACTGGTTTATGGTTATTGGTGTTTTCCTTGTAGTGGTGAGCTAATTTATTCATACGTTATTGTGGCTAATTGGTTGCTTAACCATTGTACGGGGTATTACCTTGTAGGCTGCGGGGATAGGCTTAAAACCTTTTTAGAAACAATTTCTAGTACACAGAGAATACGGAGAGAAAGGAATAGGGTGAAACGTGATGCCCGGACAGATACCACTCATAGGCGAAAAGTTCCCAGAAATGGAGGTAAAGACTGACAGAGGAGTAATAAAGCTACCAGACTACTTCGTTGAGAAAGGCAAGTGGTTCGTCCTCTTCAGCCACCCAGCAGACTTCACACCAGTCTGTACAACAGAGTTCGTAGCCTTTGCCAAGAGGTACGAGGACTTCCAGAAGCTAAACACCGAGCTAATAGGCCTAAGCGTTGACAACAGCTTCAGCCACATAAAGTGGAAGGAGTGGATCAAGGAGAAGCTGGGAGTAGAGATACCATTCCCGATCATTGCTGACCCAATGGGCGAGGTTGCCAAGAAGCTAGGAATGATACACGCCGAGAGCGGCGTAGTAACAGTCCGAGCAGTCTTCGTAGTAGACAACAAGGGCGTAATAAGAGCAGTACTCTACTACCCGCTCAACGTCGGCAGGAACATCGACGAGATACTAAGACTAGTAGAGGCCCTACAGCTCACCGACAAGTATGGCCGCGCAGTACCAGCTAACTGGCCAAACAACGAGATAATAGGCGACAACCTCATAGTGCCACCAGCCTCAACAGAGCAAGAGGCCGCTGAGAGGATGAAGCAGTTCAAGTGCTTCGACTGGTGGTTCTGCTACGAGGACAAGGCAACCGCCGAAGAGAAGGAGTTTGCCAGGAAAGCCCTAAAGAGAGTAGCTAACTGCCAGTAACATCCAAGCACGCCGCCTTAGTGAGAATAATATAATTTTCCTCAATATTTTTACACGCTATGGCTCTATTATGGTTTCTCCCCCTCATAATGCTCGAAGCACTTGTTTCTCTCTACACCCATGTGTACTCCTCCGTGACCATAGAATACTACCTCGACGGGCTCCAAGGTTATCAAGCCCTCTCTGACTATACTGCGTAGTTCTTCCAGGGCATTGCGTATCTTTTCCTCCTCGTCAACAACCTCTACTACTACTGGTAGGTCCTCAGAGAGCCGGAACACGCTTATGCTGTGGATCTTGCTATGCGAGCCGTAGCCAGCTATTCCGCGGAAGACGGTGGCTCCTCGGAACCCTTTCCTATGGAACCATTCTAGTAGGTACATGTATAGCGGCTTGTGGTGGTATCGATCCGACTCGCCTATGTATATTCGTAGGCGCGCACACCTAGTCATCGGCGATACACCAGTGCTGAGAGACTATACCCCGCGTATATCATTAGGAGCCCGAGCGCTATACTGGTTCCTATGTAGAGGAGTGCATCGCCTATAGACCACTCTAGTATGTACATGAACGACTCGTACATGAATGTTGAGAACGTTGTGAATGCCCCCGCGAACCCTGTTGCTATGAGGAGGCGTTGCCACCTAGTAAAGGCGCCGTATAGAGAGGCTGCCCCCATGACGAATCCTAGTAGAAGGGAGCCAAGCAGGTTAACGGCTAGTGTGCCCACGGGGAACTCGTGGCCGTCTTGTACTATGCGGGCTAATAGCCACCTAGAGACCGCTCCAAGCGCACCACCTATCGCTACCGCTGCCACGTCTAGCAAGAAGTCCTCTAGCCCCATAGCCTAGTACCCTCTCCCTGGCTGGGCTCTGAGGGCTCTTTTGCTCTATGTGTAGAGGCTGTGCTGGTATAAGTGTGGGGCTAGCGGGATGTGAGCGAGCTTATCTGGTTCGGCGCCTAGTTTATCTAACGCCTACTCTCTAGAGCTATATAGTGGTGTAAGGGTGGCCTTGTCAGGCGAGAAGCTGTTTAGTTGGAGTAAGCGCATCCTATGGGTAGACCTTGACCGTGGAGAGTTCCGTGAGTGGCGCTATCCTGGCGAGATGGCTAAGATGTTTCTCGGTGGGCGTGGCTTCGCCGCCAAGATTCTCTGGGATTACTTGAAGCCGGGTACCGATCCGCTTAGCCCGGATAACTTGTTCATAGTAGCTGTTGGGCCCCTAACTGCTCTACCGGGGCCGAGCACGGGCAAGGTAATTGTTGCGGCTAAGAGCCCGCTCACGGGCGGCTACGGCGACGGCAACATTGGTTCGTGGGCATCAGTTCACCTAAGGGCTGCTGGCTGGGACGCCATCGTTATCCAGGGCGCGCTAAGCAAGCCTGGTGTACTCGTAGTAGAGGATGACAAGGCCCGTATTGATAGTGCTGAGGACCTTTGGGGCCTTGACGCGTTCACAGCCTATGATAAGTTGTTGGAGAAGTATGGGAAGAACATAGGAACCCTCATAATAGGCCCCGCTGGCGAGAAGCTAGTAAAGTTCGCCACTGTCGTGGCTCAGAAGGGTAGGAGTGGTGGACGCCCAGGAATGGGCGCTGTCATGGGCAGTAAGAAGCTCAAAGCAATAGTCGTTAAGGGCACGAAGAAGCCAGAGCTATTCGACCCAGACGAGTACGCTAAGTTCGCCCGTGAGGCGCTACGGGACGTGAAGAACTCGCCTAACTATAGCTTCTGGATGCGCCAAGGAACAATGATGACTGTTGAGTGGGCCCAGGGAGCAAGCGTCCTACCAACAATGAACTTCAGGGAGGGAGTCTTCGACGACTACGAAAAGATAGGCGGCATGTACATGGAGAAGATAAGGGTTGCTCTGAGGAGCTG
>JALVHV010000010.1 GCA_027028845.1 Pyrodictiaceae archaeon
CACTATACTCTCGCGGGGTATCCCGGGGAGGAAGACGGCTCACGTACAACGATAAGAGGGCGGAGAGGTGTATTCGACAGGCAAGAGCTATTGTGGAGTGGGTTGAGAGGGTTGCCCGGCCCCTAGCCCGTGCCGGATAATGGCTAGGCGTCTCTCAGAGCGGTGGGGAGGCGTTCAGGGAGTACGTGGAGAAGCTGTGCCGGGAGGAGATGGTTCTAGAGGCCTATCTCGTTGGCTCACGTGCGCGCGGGGATCACCTGCCCTACAGCGACTACGACGTAGTGGTCGTGGTGCCACGGGGCATCGATAAGCTCGAGGCCGCTGAGAGGCTGAGAAAGCTGAGGAGGCGATCATTCCCCCTAGACCTCATAGTACTACACAGAGACGAGACACGGGACCCCTTATTTGAGGGGATGCTCCAGGAGGGAAAGAAGCTATGCAGGAAGCAATAGGCCCCTATCATCTTGTTTTTCTTCCAGGGCTTGTGGCTCAAAGCCTTGGGAGACGATGTGCCCTGGTGTAAAGGTATATCGGCTGAGGAGCTAAGTGTGTAGTCTGGGATGCTTAGTGTTGCCTAAGCTCGTTAGAGCTAGATACGAAAAGGGTGTACTAAAGCCTCTGGAGCCTCTCGAGCTCCGAGAAGGAGAGGAGGTACTGGTTAGAATAGAGAGACTAGCCGATAGGAGGAGGGTTGTCGAGAAGTTTTATGGGAAGCGTGGCCCTGCGCCGAAGAAGCTGCTTGACGAGTTCATGTTAGAGGCAGAGGCCCAGTGATACTCCTAGACACAAATGCTATTGTCTACTATCTTCACCGGGTCGAGCCCTACGCATCCAGGGTGAAACAAGTACTTATTGAGCACGAGGATTTCGCGGTAACGCTCAGAATAATCGACGAGACCATCTTTACCCTCATAAGGCTCGAGGCACTGAGAAGACATGGTATTAGGAGGCTTGACCAGCTACGTAGCTATATAAGGAGGCACGGCATAGGCGAGTTCAGTGACGCCCTAAGGGATGTCGAGGAGCTAATAGAGGAGCTAGGGATACTTGTCCTAGAGGATAAGGGTAGTCTCAAAGAACTCCTAGAAGTTATGGCCAGGTACAATCTTCTCCCCGGAGACGCATTGATAGCTATAACGGCTCGTCACTACGGCATAGACACGATATTCACCTTCGATGAAGACTTTAGGCGTATACCATGGCTGAGGGTTCTCCCACGAACCAAAGAATAGATATCCGGGACGCATTAATCGCTACCAAGCCTGTATAGCCCTATATGGAGCCAATGAACCCTATACATCTGGGTGCTCTTCTTGGAGCTCTTGGTTATCCGGGGTGTGAGGAGGGCCAGGTACCTCTCTAGGCCCTCGAGGTTCACCGTGTTGCTAAGCGACGATGAGGGGACCCGGGCTTGTCACCTACATGACCCGGGTAGGCTCCGGCACCTCCTGAGACCGGGTGCCGAGGTGTTTTACCGGTGGGCTTGGAGGCCTGGCCGCCGCACAGGCTGCGACGTCGTGGCTGTGCGTAGCCCCGGCGGCGTACTAGTGTTGGAGGACACGAGGCTCGGGAACAAGCTGTTCCCACGGGTCGCCTCACTCATAGTACCCGGGCTCACCGGGGACCTCGCCGCAGAGAAATGGATCAATGGTACACGGGTCGACTTCGTCTCGGTCGACGAGGAGGGCAGGCCAGTACTCATAGAGGTCAAGTCAACCAACCTCGTGGAGAACGGGGTAGCACTCTTCCCCGACGCGCCGAGCACGAGGGCTAGGCGACAAGTAGAGGCATTGGTAGCGGCTACGCGTAGCGGGGCGAGAGCAGCAATAGTGTTCACCGTGCTACGAGGCGACGCCCACACACTGAGGCCAAACCGCGCCATAGACCCCGGGCTCGCAAAGCTACTAAAAAGCCACCAGAGGAGCCTAGAGCTATACGCCTACAAGGTAGACCCAGTACTAGTCGGTGACGAGATAAGAGTAGGCTACGCCGGAGCAATAACAGTGAACCTAGACTAAGGAGACAACAGGAACACGCCCCTTAGAAGTACAGGTGGGGCTTCTCAG
>JALVHV010000011.1 GCA_027028845.1 Pyrodictiaceae archaeon
TGCTCGCTCTCAACATGTATCATCTCGGCATCCATCTCGCCCTTGGATATGAGCTCGTCTATCTTCTCCACTATGATTGTCTGCGGGGTTATCGGGTAAGCAGCGACAACCTCCACCCTAGCGTACTTAGCAGCGTATGCTACCGCCTCGTTACCCCTCATAGCAACAAGCCTAGGCATTCCCACCACCCTCCTCCTTCTCCCTTGCCAGGAACTTGGACTCGTCAACCATGTCTATCGCCTTAACAGGGCAGACAGCGGCGCAGACACCACAGCCCTTACAATAATCATAGTCTATGACTGGTATGTCCTGGCCACGAGGCCCCTTACCAGGCACCATCTCTATCACGTTATCGGGGCAATAGAGCCAGCATAGGTAGCAACCAGTACACCGCTCATAATTAACCACGGGGCGCTGAGTCCTCCAATAACCAGTCTTACCCATAGCACCGGGCCCGGCCATCGACAAGGGGAGCTTGTGGCCACCAGGCTCGATTACGGCTACTACTCCTCTCCTCTGCTCCGACTCAGACACGGCCATGAACCACCCCACTCAGGGGCGAAGACACGCGAAGAAAACAGTGCAAGGGAGTGAATCAGTCGTGCCTTGTACTCGTTACCTCTTGTAGCTCCTCGTAAGCCCTCTTCGCCGCCATAGCGTTGGCCTCGGCTATCTTTGGCCTCGCTTCCCAGAACAACTTGATAGCCTCCATGACAGCATCTATCGAGACCAGGCCAGTAGCCCTCGCTAGCGCGCCGAGCATAGCGGTGTTTACCACTGGCCACCCGGCCACGACGAGGCCGAGTTCCTTAGCGATCCTCGTAGCATTGACTATGAAGAGCCTTGCATCTATGCCTCCGAGATCAATTGGCTCGGGGAGGTTAGCTACTATCTTTACCCCTGGCTTAATGCCCGCGAGCACCCTGTCCCGCTCAACCATGAGCAGGCCGGGGTCGAGGACGACTAGTACTTCGGGTCTCCTAACCATGCTGTGAACTGGTACTGGCCGGGGAGCAATCCGGGCAAACGCTAATACATGAGCGCCCCTACGCTCGGCACCGAAGCTAGGGATAGCCTGGCCCCACTTACCCTCCAGCAGCGCTGCCTGAACCAGTATAGAGGCGGCGGTGACAGCGCCCTGGCCTCCACGGCCATGGAATCTTAGCTCAGTAGTCTCCCTCAGGGCGCTGAGAGAATCAATAACTGGGTGGCTAGGCGACACGGGCATAGATCGAGGAGCCTCCACCTTATACAGTATTCTGTGTACCCTTTTTTATAACTGGTTTCACTCAAATCTACCGAAATCTTGGAAATAGTTAACCAGTCCCAAAACAAGGGCACAACACCACTCAGAAACCAAGAGGCCAAGACCTAAGCATACAAGTAGCATCATAAGCCTAGGCAACGCAACGACAAGGTATGTAGTGCTAGCGTAGCCTAATTATCTTCACCGTCCTCTTCCTGACTATGATGAACTTGCCTCGTGGATCCCCTACCCTCTCTAGTGCGGAGAGAATCCTCTGAGCAATGTAATTAGGATCACGCGGAGGTATACGGAGCAGAACCAGGCCAGGAACACCGGGCTCTAGCAGCGCTATACGCCCAAAATCCTTATCAAACGTTATTATAACCCTCAACTCTCTCTTCGCCAGCTCAACTACCTCCTCGTCACTCATACCCGGCCTTATCTCCTGCACAGAGACAATGTCAAACCCTCTGCTCCGCAGCGCGGAGACAACACTCCTAGGTATATTCTCGTCAGCAAGCAGCCTAGGCCCTGACAATAACTTCTTCCCTCAAAACCTTGGCAGCATACCTAATAGCAGCTAAGACATCCTCCCTAGTGAGGTGCGGATACTCCCTAAGAATATCGTCCACGCTCCACCCATTCGCCAAGAGCTCCAATATGAGGTACACAGGTATCCTCGTCCCCCTTATCACCGGCTTACCCCCAAGCACACGGGGATCAACAACTATCCGGTCCCCACTCCCAGTCAAGCCTTGACAACCCCCTGAGACACTAGGAGAACAATGCACACCTAATAAC
>JALVHV010000012.1 GCA_027028845.1 Pyrodictiaceae archaeon
AGCACCAATTGCCTGGGAGGCGCTGCGAGCAGCGTTGCAGGAGTAGCCTAGGCAGACAAAGCCTAGCCTCATAGAGGCCCCTACACCCCCTAGCTACCAGAGAAGAAGCCACGACAATAAAACCTGGGCTCCCCTCTCCCGGCATGATTTAATGTATTATGACTAGTGGCGTGGTTCCGCTATAGTCTGGGAGCTAGGTATTCCGTGACGTGACTAGGGACGAGGTTTCCGTGTAGCAGCATCGAGTCCTTATAGGGATTGCGGTAAAAGGGGTAAAGTGGGCCGGACAAGTAAACAAGTAATGAGCAAAGACTTGTCAGAGGTCCTCAAGAGGCTCCAGAGTATTAAGTGGAGCGTGTTAGGAGTAAGGTACGCTATACTATTTGGCTCGGTTCTTGAGGCCGGGGAGGAAGCCCAGGGATATCGATATAGCTGTGCGCTTCGCGGGAAAGCCTAGCCTAGACGACGTAGTGAGGATTATGGAGGCTGTTGCCGAGGCTCTCGGCGTGGATATGGATCGAGTCGATGTATCGATAATAGATAGTGACGTTGATTGTGTTTTCTTACAAGAAGTGTTTGGCAAAGGGAAGCTAATCTATATACGTGATAGAGAGGACTTCGCGAGCGATGTAACGAGGCTTGTCAAGCTGTGCGACGACCTTCTCATAACTTGGCGTCGCCTAGGCCTCCACGAGGCTCAGCAAAGAGCCTTAGAGAGGCAAGTAGCAATTAGGGTGAAGAAGCATTGATTCTGGAGAGGCTATTTGAGAGACTATTGGAGCTGACTAAGAGGCTAGACGAAGTCGTTGAGGAAGGATACGACCTAGGGGATTGGCGTGACCAGATGATGCTATTGCACGTGCTCCAGCTGCATAGCAAGATAGTAATCGATAGCTCTGAGGGCGGCTGCGTTGCTAGGTTATGCCCCGTCCTCTGGCTACATGGCTGCGGGGGTTCTAAGGGAGGAAGAAGTACTAGACGAGGATGATACGCGGCTTCTTAGAAGCATTATCGGGTTCCGCAACATAGTTGTGCACGAGTATACTGGTGTAAAGCTCGAGGTAGTCGATGAGATTCTCCGCGAAAAGAGGTACCACTTAGGGCTAAGACTAGCCGAGAAAATAATCTATGCACTGCGTTCACGTGGGGTACTTGATCTCTAGGCTCCTAGGCTCTCCTCGAGTAGCTCTATGAACTCTTTCTCGAGATATGGTGCCGGGACTATATAGGCTCCTAGCCTCCTCGCCTCCACGACTACTCCGCTACGGATAAGCGCGCTTATGGCGTTCTCCATGTTGTACTCTATCTCTATCCTGCGCCACGGCGCTATAGTATAGTAGCTCTCCCTGAGCCCAGCGGGAGCGGCTTGCCGCGAAGCAGTAGTGTGTAGCTCCTCTAGGCTCGTTATCACTGTGCCGCGTGGCGTGAGCCTCTCCCAGCGCTCTGGCTCATTGCTTATAGTCCGGAGGACTAGTATTGCTTGCCTAGTCCTCCAGCTCTGCGCTCCAAGCAGCTCCCTGGAGGCGATGGCGTAGAGCGCGCTCCTTATGTGCTCGTAGCCTCCTTCCTCTAGCCTGGTTAGCTCTTCTTCGCAGCTCCCTCCCTTAGTCATTGAGTAGATTTCTTTCGCGGCTGCTAGAGCGTCTCTTAGCCCTGGGTCATTGCCCAGCACGATGCCCAGGTATTCCTCGACCTCTCCTAGCGCGTCACTGAGTTGTTCTCCACGCCTACAGCCAGCAAGGAGGCGCAAAGCCGTAACATACGCGCCGTAGATGTACTCCTTGCTCCTATCGCTTAGACTAAGGGCCGACATGTACAACACCCTCACACAGGTACAAGGGGAAGCCGTTGCCCCTCCTTGTCAGGGCCTAGCCTGCTCTTCACGGCCCAAGGTGGGCTCTGATAGGGGGGCCGAGGAGGCCTCCCCTCATCACCCAGGGGCTCGGGGCTCCCTTGTCTGAATCTTCTAGGAGTGCTGGGCAGTCAATAGGGCTTACTATGCCCCAGGGGGCCCTAGCCGTAGATTAGCCTTGTGAGCGGCTCTAGCCCGGGGTGTTTGCGGTACGCTGGCTCAGCTACCTTGTCCTTGGCTGCTTGCCTGGCTATGCAGCTTAGCACATAAGCTGTCTGTGTAACTGCGTTGTCCCAGGGTGTTCTCGTGGCTGGTATCTTGTAGACCTTGATTCCTGCCTCCCTGAGCGTCTTGGTTATCTCGTCTAGTCGCTTCCTAGGGGTAGTTGCTGTATAGAATACTGTAACGCTGCGAGCACTATAGATGGGGGCGTGTACTAGTTGCTCGAGGTACTCCCACCTAACGGGCTTGGCGTATATCTCGTAGAGCTTGTTCGCGGCATAGATAGCGGTGCCTAGTGACTCGGCGAGCCCGGTGAACATGTCCGCTCTTAGCCACGCGCACGGCGTGCTAAGGCTGCCTAGGCGTGGCTCGTAGCCAAGGCTCTTAGCAATGAGGCCTAGGAGTACTAGTTGCCTAGCAGCACCGACGCCCATTACTGTCCCGGGGTAGGTTACCTCGACTACCTCGCTACAAGCCCTCTTGGCCAGGGGCGTGTCCTTGGCTGTGTAGCAAACTACTCTCCCACGCCTAGAGGCGTAGAGCTCGGACAGCTCCAATACACTCTTTGTCCTGCCCCCAATGCTTATCGCTGCGAGCGTGCAGCCCCTTCTCGTGAGGGAACGATGCTTAGCGGCAGCAATTGCCTCTAGCGGGTCTATGGCCTCTCCATTCTCCCCTGCCAGGCTCGCGAGTACCAGGGCTGCTGCAAAGCTATCACCGGAGCCAGTAGCGGCGACGCAGCCATCCCCGAGAACCCTATCTACATGTTTCTCGGAGACGTGTTCGCGGAAAATCCGGCCTAGCTGCTTTACCTCCTCGGCGAATAGCTCGTAGAACGGTTTCTCCACGTGGACGCGTCCAGACAAGACAGGGTGGCACCGAGTATACTTCTTGTCCTTGCCGAGGGCAATTTTTATTTGGTTAAACATGGCCAAAACTACTTGGAGCCAAGACAGTCCCTAGGTAATGGGGCTCTACTCCCCTCAGCCCCAATAGGGAGGAGAGGGGCTCAAAGGGCCCCTCTACGTATCTAGGACTAGGCTCTTGCTGGGTGTTGGATGTGCCTCGTGTAGAGATAAGGTTCCATGGACGTGGTGGCCAGGGAGCAGTCACTGCTGCCAAGGTTTTAGCCTCTGCCGCTGTTGATGAGGGTAAGTACGCGCTAGCGTTCCCCGAGTATGGTGCCGAGAGACGCGGTGCCCCTGTGCTCGCGTTTACGCGCATAGACGAGAAACCGATACTTGAGAGAGAGCCGATTCTTGAGCCAGACATTGTTGTCGTTTTTGACCCGTCGCTAGAGCCAGAGATATACATGAAGGGCTTGAAGCCGAACGGGATGCTCGTCATAAACACTAAGAAGACCGTTGACCAGATAGTCAAGCTCCTAGAGGAGCACGGGCTGCAGAAACCAAGATGCATCGCTAGGATAGACGCAACCGATATTGCCTTGAAGCACCTAAGAGCACCCATAGTGAATACCTCGATGCTCGCAGCACTGGTTAGAGCGGCTAAGGTCGTGAGGCTCGAGACTCTCGAAGAGAATATTCGGAAGGTTTTTGCAGAGAGGCCTCACATAGCAGAGGCAAACATAAAGGCTATGGAGGAGGCGTATAACTCTACAGAGGTGGTTTGTCTTTGAGCACTAACCAGGAGAAGGGCTTCCCTGAGCGCTTCCTAGGCAAGAAGTACCCCGAGACCATGGAGGACCTTCCCATAGCGGCTATAGTGCCTTGGCCCGGTAGTACTCTCGACGTTACTACTCATGCTTGGAGAACATTCCGCCCGGTAATAAACCAGGATAAGTGTGTGCGCTGCCGCCTATGCTGGATATACTGCCCCGATGGCGCGATACTAGAGGTTGACGAGGAGTATACCACGAGCACTGGGAAGAAGTACAAGGTCACGTTCAAGGTTGACTACGATCACTGCAAGGGCTGCGGCATCTGTGCCAACGAGTGCCCAGTTAAGGCCATAGAAATGGTCCCCGAGATGAAGTAAGACAAGCCCTCCTTGGAGGTGTGTCCCCCGTGGCAGTGGTTGAGGAAAAGCCCCGAGAGGAGCAGCTCCCTACCCGTAAGAAGAAGATAGCAGCTACGGGCTCTGATGCGGCTGCCTATGCTGTGCGAGACGCTGATGTTGATGTCGTGGCTGTTTACCCGATTACTCCCCAGGCCCCTATAGCGGAGAACATTGCCCAGATGATAGCTGATGGAGAGCTAGACGCTGAGCTGATACACGTTGAGAGCGAGCACAGCGCCATGAGCGCCGCCGTGGCGGCAGCCGCTACTGGTGCCAGGTCGTTCACAGCGACTAGTAGCCAGGGCCTAGAGCTAATGCACGAAATACTCTACATAGCTAGTAGTCTCCGACAACCAGTAGTAATGGCTCTCGCTACGAGAGCCCTAAGCGCCCCCATCAACATATGGAACGACTACGCCGATGCTATGGGTATGAGAGATACTAGCTGGATAATGATATTCAGTGAGAACGTGCAAGAAGTATACGATAACCTTGTCCAGGCCTTCCGTATAGCTGAGCACCCCGACGTCCTCCTACCAGTAGTGGTTACCCTTGATGGCTACATATTGAGCCATACAACCGAGGCGCTAGAGCCACTTGATAGAGAAGAGGTGCTCAGCTTCGCGCCCAAGAGGCCAAGGGGCTACCGTCCAGTACTAGACCCAGACCACCCAGTAACCATTGGTGTGCTCGGCGCGCCCAACTGGTACCAAGAGGTAAAGGTACAACAGGCACTAGCTATGAGGGAGTCCCGCCGAGTAATAGAGGAGACCGGGAAGGAGTTCGGCAAGCGCTACGGCAGGGAGTATGGCTTCATAGAGCCCTACTACATGGATGACGCAGAGGTAGCCATAGTAACGCTCGGCGCGACTAGCAGCCTCGTCAAAGCAGCTGTCAATAGGCTACGCGAGCAAGGAGTAAAGGCCGGGATGGTCAAGATAAGAGTGTTTAGGCCGTTCCCTGCAGAAGAGCTAGCAAAAGTCCTCGAGAACGTTAACGCGCTAGGAGTACTCGACAGAGCAGTTAGCTTCGGAGGCGCACTAGAAGGCCCACTAGCAATGGAGGTACTATCGACACTAGCTGTCCGCGGGATAACGAAGCCATTCATAAGCTTCATACACGGGCTCGGAGGCAGAGACATCTTCGTCAAGGACGTCGTGGAGATGTACCAGAAGCTCCTTGAGGCAGCCAAGAGCGGGAAGAGCGTGACAAGGACACTCTTCTATGGAGTAAAGAGCAGGAAGGGCCACATAATCTAGCACCCTTGTCTTTCCTCGTGTACCACGTGAATCCGTGCCCGAGGTGATGTATGCATGGCGCTCACAAAGCCGATAAAGTCCCTATGGGAGATTCCCCGGGAGGAGAGATTCGTAGGCGGTCACTCGGCTTGCCAGGGCTGTGGAGCAGCGCTGATACTAAGGCACCTAATGAAGGTCGTTGGCAAGGACGCGATAGTCGTTAACGCCACCGGTTGTATGGAGGTAATATCGACTCTGTTCCCGAGAACTGCTTGGCGCAACCCATGGCTACACTTGGCATTCGAGAACGCTGGAGCAGCTGCTAGCGGCGTAGAGGCTGCGCTTAAGGCTCTTCAGAGGAAAGGCGTACTGGACAAGAACAGGTACATAAAGGTTGTAGCCATTGCTGGCGACGGCGGCACCTTCGATATCGGCTTGCAGAGCCTCAGCGGTATGCTCGAGAGAGGACACGACGTGATGTACGTTGTCTACGATAACGAGGCCTACATGAACACTGGTATACAGAGGAGCGGAGCAACCCCATACGGAGCCTGGACAACCACGACACCTGTTGGCAAGAAGTTCCGCGGCGAGTGGCGCCCCAAGAAAGACATAGTGGGTATAGCTTACGCCCATCGCATACCATACATAGCGACAGCTAACCCGGCATACCCAATAGACATGATAAACAAGTTCATCAAGGCCTACAACACACGCGGCCCAAGCCTAGTACACGTACTAGCACCCTGTACCCCCGGCTGGAGAATACCAGAGTCAAAGAGCATCGAGGTAGCTAAGCTAGCTGTCCAGACAGGTATGTGGGTGCTCCTAGAAATAGAGA
>JALVHV010000013.1 GCA_027028845.1 Pyrodictiaceae archaeon
CTGCACACGTAGATCTTTACGTCGCCGGTCTCCTTAGCCTCCTTCACTATATCGTACCAGGAGGGCATATTGAGCTTCTTCATACCCTCCTCGAGCTTGGGAACCATGTCCTCGAACTCCTTGGAGAACCTGGGCTCTGGCTTATTCTTCGTGAAATAGGGTAGCGCGAACCCGGTTACGAAGATCCTTACGGGGATGCCGAAGTTCGCTGCCGTCTGGGTTAGGACTGCTAAGGGTATGAAGTACTCGGCCTGGCCCGTGAACATTATTATTGCGAGTCCTTTCGCCAAGGACTTTCACCATGTAGTGTTAAGGAGGCGTTGAAAACTATTTATATTTTGACCAGTTTAGAAATTTTCACCATAATTTATATATTCCTTGCATATGCTTCATAAAAACCAACAGAGTAACCAGAACAAAGCAAAAGAAAACAATGCGAGAGCACAACGCCACGTAATAAGAGGGGCAACCACGAGGCCATATAGCTACGAGGGGTCGTGGAGTGAATCTCGAGGCACTGGTATCGAGGCTAGACGGGCTAAGGCTAGGGGACCATCGCTTATTTCTCGAGAGGCTTGGCAGGGGCGGGATAAGGGAGACCCTCCGGCTACGCCTAGTCATTAGGAATAGTGGCGAGGAGACTATTCTCTACCTCCTCGTGTTCCTTGGCCGCGGAGAGCTCTACAAGGCATGGATAGAGGTCTTCGGGGCGAGGCACCAGCTACGCCTCGGCAGGGGCCTCCTCGTGTTCCCGGGTAGCGAGCTAGAGGCACGCGTCCTCGACGCTGTCTCGGCGAGCCTTGGGCCCGGGGAGAGACTGTTCATAGAGTACCTCTACGACGAGGAAACCATGCGGGCCCTGGAGCTAGGAGTACCTGCCCCTGCTACCCGTCTAGGCTACGAGCTATTCACCAGGGGGTTCCGCTGGTTCAAGGACTGGTACTTCCCAGAAGGCTTCATGGAGGGCGGGCCGAAGCTGCAGGCGGAGAAGCCCCTAGGCAAGAGGCACGAGGAGAGACTACTAGCAGAGACCAGGAAAGAGCTAGAGGAATTCACCAAGACCTGGAGAGGCTCCCGAGACCCCGTTGTTGAAAGAGCGCTTGAGAGGGCCAAGCGACTACTAGCCGCGCTGGGGTAGGAAGCGCCTACCAGCAGCCATCTTTGCCTCGACGCAGGCCCGGTGAGCGAGCTCCGCGGGGTCCCCGACAAAGGTTATGGGGGCTGTCCTCCTCTCATCGATGTAGGGCTCGATGCACCCCCTAGCCCTGTCTGTCGCGAGACCAGTCCCTGCTAGAACGTATACTGGCTTGGCCTCGGTATACGCGGTCACTATCTCCTGCAAAGTGCCAGCCCCGCCGCCGAGGGCTACGAGGACATCGCTGCTCCTAACGAGGTAGATGCTGCGGAGCCGGGGCCCCGAAGAAGTACGGACAACGACTACCCCGTCGGGGTAGCCCAGGTCCTCCCGGTCAATGGGCGGAAACAACACCACAGAGACACCGTGCCCTAGGGCGCGGTCAACTACGCAGCGCATAAGCCCCCAGTAACCGCCTAGGAGGAGCACTAGCTTGTCCCTACCACACCTCTTCACAAGCTCGTCGACAAAGGCCTCACAGCGCTTCACTAGCTCTGGCCCGGGGTTGCCCGAGTAAGCAGCCACGCCAATCTGTATCAAGCACTACACACCCAGCCAAGTGGTGGAGGGCTCGCTCCATTAGTGCTTCTCCGCGTAGAGTATCGTGTAGCCCTTCTTCCTTAGGAGGACACGTGCCTCGGGGAAAACCTCCCTCATTACCTCGAGGGCCCTTGATGCCCCCTTTCTCATTACTAGTTGGAGGCTCCCACCGCTCCGTAGATGCCGCGGTGCGCCCCGTATTAGTCTCTCAGTTGTCTCGAGGCCGGCTGCGAGCGGCGGGTTCGAGAGAATAGCATCGAACACCATTCCCTCCACTGGCTCGTAGAGGTCACCTAGCAGCACCGTTACGCGGTCCTCTACCCGGTTAAGCCTAGCATTCATCTTGGCTAGCTCAACAGCCCTGG
>JALVHV010000014.1 GCA_027028845.1 Pyrodictiaceae archaeon
TTGTAGACGCTGGATTCGAAGGCCAGTTAACAATTGAAGTCGTTGGCTCGGAGTTCCCGGTCAAGTTGTATGTTGGCGAGCGCTTCCTCCACTTAGTCCTCGTAAAGCTCCACACCCCCGCCCGGAGACCCTATAAGGGCGAGTACAAGGGTCAGAGAGGAGTCCGGCTCCCGAAGTTCTTCGCGGGAGGCCAACATTAATTCTCAACTCATCCATCTACATCTAACCGGTGTCCTCAATAGTGGAGGAGACAATAGTTCTAGGCGAAAAATGTCCAAGCCTCGAAGAGGCACGCGCAATCCTTGAAGGTGCTAGGGTCGAGATTGGCGAGAACACATTGAAAGCTCTTGCAGAGGCTAGGAGTAGCTATCTAGAAGAGGTTAGTAAACGCGAAGTATACGGTTACTGCACTGGCCTGGGAGGATTATACCATAGAAAGCCGGCATCATGCGGCTCCGACTACGAGCGCCGCGTACTCGTGGAACACGCTATGGGACTGGGCCCGAGGGCTCCCCCAAGACTCGTTAGAGCGTTTCTCACGGTCAGGTTAATCCAGCTAACACGTGGCAGAGCACCTGTACGGCCACAAGTAGCCGAGAGAATAGCCAGCGCGCTCAACAGGGGCATACTACCAGTAATCCCGCTCCACGGGAGCGTAGGTGCAAGCGGAGACCTCGCACCCTCAGCCCACGCCTTCCTCTGCCTCTATTATGGAGAGGGCGAAGCCTATACCCCTGACGGGATTGCTCCTTGTAGCAAGGCGCTCGAGAAAAGCGGGCTAGGCAAGCTACCCTTGGAGCCTGGCGAGGCCCTCGCCCTCATCAACAATACCGCTTGGACTACCGGGATAGGCCTCTCGGCTCTCATAGCCTTCGAGGAACTCCTGGGAGAGGCCCTACGAGTAGCTAGGAGAACCCTCGAGGCGGCTAGATGCACGCCGGACCATTACTCCCTAGAACTTACCGGAGCCACGAGCTACAAGGAGCTGGGCGAGATACTAGAACTGCTAAAGCCCTCGTGCAAGGAGCCTGTGCGGCTCCAAGACCCCTACAGCCTCCGGTGCACGCCTCAGGTATACGCCGCGGTGAAGAGGCTGATAGGCTTCCTGAGGGACACTATATCGAGGGAGATGTGCTCGTCAACGGAGAACCCTGTCATAGTTAGGGGGAGAGCCTATCACTGGTGCGGCTTCCATAGTATACAAGTCTCCCTAGCCCTGGACTATGCTAGGATAGCCTCCAGCGTATTAGCGAACATCTCGGAGAGGAGGATAGCCCAGTTGCTTCGTAGAGAGATCAACGGTCTATCCGACTTCCTAGCAGGAGAGACCGATAGTGTTGGAGCTATGATAACTCAGTACGCCGCGGCGGCCCTGGCCGCGAGTAGTAGGGCTTTAGCTCATCCTATGGTGACCAATAGCATACCGACTAGCGGGCTCCAGGAAGATCTTGTACCCATGGGGCCGGAGTCCGGCCTCCTCCTAATAGAGTCGCTCCGGAGGACCGCGCTGGTGCTAGCGGTGGAAGACGCCGTCTCGAAATACGCCTCCCAGAGCCTAGCTGGCGGTGTCGAGGAACTTAGGCGGCTTCTTGACGAGTCTACGAAGAGGATCCTGGACTCTGTAGGCCTAACAGAGTTACTTCCCCGAGACTAGCCTTATTACTTGAGCCTTGACTTCGGGGCTGAGGAGCCTGCGGGGGACCCTTTTTCCCAAGTATTTCTCTTCTAATGGTTCCGAGGCGTACATTGCCTCGCTTATAACGCCGTGGAATTCTACTGGGGGGAGAATTGCAGCTGCCCTCACCTCTCTCTCCCGGATCTCTCTCAGGTTGGTCACTATTGTGAAGGCTATGTTCCCGGCTGCGGCCCTAGTGTAGTATAGGTTGGATGCTCCCCGGAGTTCCTCGACCCTTGTGACTTTCACGCCGACCACGTCGATGGCCCATTCTGGATGGTTGTCTTCCCCTAGCCTTATCCTGTTGGGCAGGCCTAGTAGTATTATGAGGGAGTAGC
>JALVHV010000015.1 GCA_027028845.1 Pyrodictiaceae archaeon
CTAACCGTGTCGTAAACGTATAGCCGGTAGAGGTATGGTTTCTTCTCGTCATAGGAGGCCAGTATCGCTATGTACCTGCCATCAGGGCTCCAATCAACACTACCCACTTGTACCCATTCAAGCCCGATATCGATCTCGGTCATGTCGCCAGAGTCAACGTCGATGATGAAGGGCTTGACCTGGGTATTGTAGACATAGCCCTTGCCGTTAAACCAAACAGGTAGACGAGTAACAAGCTTGACATCCTCATCTGGCTCCCCAACCGGGATAGCAGCAACAACTCTCCGAGAATCGGGGCTCCACGATGCCGAGACGAGTCCACGAATCCTAGCCACAACAACGCTACTTGTTGAACCAGGGCTAGCTAGTCTAAGCTCGAGCCCCGGCTGCTTCCTATCCCTCTGACCCCGTTGCTCGGGGCGATGAACGAACAAGTAGCGTGAACCATCGGGTGAGGGAAGCGGGCACGTATCACCAGGCCCGCCTTGGAGGACGCGGTGCTCGCCACTACTAGTATCGTAGAGCATTATAGCGGACTCGTAGCGGTCTTGCTGAACAGAAACCCTCGTAACAACATAGTAGACGTGATCATTACGCCTAGCTGGTACAGCAGGGCTAGAGACGAGGACTAGTCCATCAAGGCTCTCGGGCTTAACAAGCTCTTTTCGCAAGGAGCCCAACGCACCCAGGAAGAAACAGGGAAAGACTTGTACCCAGGTTTTATCCGCGTTGTCGCGGACAAGGCCTCCTCGTAGCGAGACACGTACCGAGACCTGGGATGAGCAGGAGCAACGACTTTATCCCGGCACGGCATCCTTGTAGCAATGAAGGAGCCTCCATAGAGCACCCGGTAAGCCGCTTCATTTCCAACGGGAGTAGTGGTAATTCCCTCCGGAGCCTCTCCACAAGGTGTCTAGGAGCCTTGGGAGCCAGTAAGCCTCAGCAAGCCCTGGTAGAGACGGGGCAGCAAGAGCTAAGAGTAATACATGTCTCTCCCCTGCTTCGCCACGTCATGGTCTCTGTTGCCGCCGCGGGAATAACTCATCTCTTATCTGGCTTAACCGGGCTCTTATCGGGCGATGTTACCTACTCGCTTCAATTACTGGTCTGGGCTACCGCGTACCTAGCATTCTCCGGCATATGGTTCATGTTCGTAAAGCCCGCTAGAAGCCTTAGCAAAAACGAGGCATTCATACTAGTAGCCCTTGCCTGGATCCTTACTCCCCTCTTCTCAGCTATCCCAGTTAGTGCTTCTCTCCACATACCCTTGGTTGATTCCTGGTTTGAGAGTATTAGTGGCTACACCACTACCGGTCTCTCCGTGTTCACTGGCGGCGTTGACCCCTATTTCCACAAGTACGTCCCCAGCGTGGAGCAGGCCCCCCCGAGTATTTTGTGGTGGAGGGCTTACTGCCAGTGGCTAGGAGGCTTCGGCATAGTGGTTATGTTCTTCGTGTTCGCGAGGCTAGGCGGGCTCCCCGCCCACCTCGTGGGGTTAGCGGAGGGCAGGTACCAGAGACTAGAACCAAGCATAGCCAAGAGCCTAAGAGCACTAATGGGCACCTATTTCCTATTAACTGCTATAGACGCTGCGCTCCTCTACTGGGCCGGCATGACACTCAGCGATGCAGTCTATCACTCGATGACAGCCCTGGCAACCGGTGGGTTCTCGACACACAGCGCTAGCATAGCGTTCTACCACTCGGTCAAGGTGGAGCTAGCAGCGCTCGCGGGCATGATTATGGGTGCATCCAACTTCGCCGACATCTACGCGCTACTAGTTGGTAAGCGGAGGCGACTAAGCGGAGAAATAAACTCGCTACTAGTAACGATAATAGTGTCGGTGTCGCTATCCGCGCTCATACTCTGGCACATAGGGATAACGTGGAGCCCCTACAACCCGTTAAGAGAAGCCGCGTTCCACGCAATAAGCGCGGTAACCGGAACCGGGTTCAGTATAAGTGACTTATCCAAGGCGCATCCGGTCTGGAAGCTAATTCTCTCCCTGCTAATGCTCGTGGGCGGCTCAGTGCTCTCGACAACGGGTGGCATAAAGCAGTACCGCCTCATGATATTCTTCAAGAACCTCTGGTGGAGCATAAAAGAGACCGTATACGGGGGCGTGATAATAACAAGGCGTGTAGGCGGCTACAAGACATCTCCAAGCGAGCTACTAAACGCCTTCGCCGTGATATCGTTCTTCTTCCTAGCATGGATGGCTGGCACAATAGCCCTCCTAGCCTTCAATCCCGAGTACAAAGCCATAGACGCGGCCTTCGAGGCAGCAAGCGCCCTGGGCACTGTAGGGCTAAGCGTAGGAATAACCTCAGCTACAGCCTCGTTCTCAGCAAAAGTAATACTCATGATACTGATGCTGCTTGGGCGCCTAGAGGTAATAGGCTTCTTCTACGCCATCGAGGCAACAAGAAGGATGATGAAGTATCGGTAAGCATCAGGGATCATTATATACATGCGTAGGGTGAAGCGCTAGGCTAAAAGATACTGATGGAAAAGGATCATGCCTATACTCCTGCCCTATACTGCTCTATGTGGTGGCTTCGCTAGACAATGTAGTACTCACACTACTGGCTGGTTCGGAGAGCAGAGCCAGTATTGGTTTCTCTCCAGACTCGAGGGCCTTGAGAAGCTTTTTAGCATAAATAGTTGGAGTGTAGACCTTGTAGCTGCCCTTGACGAAGGCTGGCTCTATGACGCCGAGTGCTTCTAGGCACTGGAACGCTGCTAGGACCAGGTAGCGTGGCAGCCCGGTCTCGACCACGGCGTCTCCGGGAGAAACTAGTTCCTTCGAGACTATGACCTCGAGTACCTCTTTGAGCCGCTCTCTAGCAGTTTGGCTCAAAGCCCGTACCCCCGTGACTAGTCTTATCTGCTAGGCAAGGGCTTCTAGAGAAGAAGGAGCTAGTAACACCGCCTCCTAGCCCCTGGGTAGTTGTTGCGCTAGTCGTAGAGCACTTTCTCGAGTTCACGGATAATTATCCTCGGGACACGGTGTACCAGCTCTAGCCGGAGCACAGCTCCCTCATAACAGTCGCTGCCTCCTCTCGTGAACCAAGCCAGGGCTGCGGAGCCGAGGTGCCTAGTACATATCCTGGTCTTGCCACTAGCGGCTAGGTATACGCGGAGGCTCTTCCTCCGCTTCTCCCATACGAGTGCTCCGGCTCCGAGCCCCTCGGCGCTATAGGCTATCTTGGCGACTAGTCTCTCCGTGCTCACTCCGTCCCTTACTAGGCGAGCAGTATAGGCGTAGAGCACCGCCTCGGGGCTCCTACGCGAAGGAAGGGGTGGTTGACCAGTAACTATGGCTTGTTTAGCGAGTGGGTACAAGCTACAAACGACTAGATAGCTATACTCGCCGCTCTTTAGGAAGAAATGCGAATCACTACACACAGCACCCTGTACAACCAGTGCGACGATGTCGCCGCGGCTAACACTGCCTAGGAGTATGTCCCGTGCATCGCTAACCGAGGCACCCGTGGCTACGACTCGGTTACTACCACTAACTAGCGCTAAGAAGGACTCCCCGGGACCTAGTAGACGTAGAGCCTCAGCAACCGAGTCAAGCGCCCCCTTGGTAGCCACTAGTGCCACTAGCCTAGCCCTCGCCAAGGCAGCCAGCGCACCACTCTACTATCATCGCTTCTCCTTTTTCTCCAGAAGGGCGTAGAAGAACCCAATCGTCTTATGCCTATGTGGCCATGCCCTCATAGCCCCTGGGAGCCAGGGCGATGGATCATAGGGACCAGTCAGCTCTACGAGCCTAAACTCTGGATGCTTCTCGAGGAACCATTTCACGTTCTCCTCGTTCTCCTCGGGCAACAGGCTACAAGTAGAGTAAAGCATCCTGCCGCCAGGCTTTAGGAGCCTAGCAGCTGCTTCGAGTAGCTCGCGCTGCAACTTGATTATCTCTTCGAGGCCTTCCTCGCGGACACGCCACCTTAGCTCCGGGTTCTTAGCTATCGTGCCCGTGCTCGTGCAGGGTGCGTCGAGCATAACTCTATCAGCTATCTCCTCGCCGAGTATCTTCGGGGCCTTCCTAGCGTCCTTCTCGAATATCTTGACTATGGTTATTCCCATTCTGCGGAGAAGCATCCTCATCCTCTTGATCCTAGTCCTATCGATGTCGAACGCGTATATGGTGCCACGATTCCTCATAAGCTCAGCCATGTGGCTCGTCTTGCCCCCAGGCGCAGCGGCTAGGTCTACAACAGTCATCCCGGGCCTCGGTGCTAGGACTAGGGATGCTACAGCACTAGCCTCTTCCTGGATAATTATCTTGCCCTCGCGATAGAGCCTACTATTATCGAAGTCATAGGGGCCCTCAAACTTCAGTATCACGGGGACCCGTTCACTAATTATCGGCTCCTTGCCCTCCCTCCTAAGCTCCTCAACAACCTCCTCGACGCGAGCCTTCAGGGTATTCACCCTCACGCTTATCAACGGCTTCTCGTTAAGGGCCTTGAACAGTTCCTCGGCCTCCTCGGGGCCCAGAAGCTCCCGCATCCTACGTATAAACCAGGCTGGGAGGAGGTAGCGCCACTCCAGTGCCTCCTCGATGCTCCTCGGCCTAGGTCTATAGGAGAGTATCTTTTCGAAGAGCTGCCAATAATACATGCCCACAAAGGGATGGGTCCTAGCTGATAAGTAGTCGGCAATACTCCATCGTAGTCTCCGAAGAGTATCCTTGTCTGGGCGATAGAAGAGAACAATATCGATAGCTGCGCGGAGAGCAGCACGTAGCCAAGGATCAAGAATTAATGCGCTCTCGGCGCCAGTAAGCTCAACGATAACGCGGTCGAGTAAACCCTGTTTCTTCAGCACGTCGTAGAAGACCGAGGTCAGTAACCGGTCAAGCCCAGTACCTAGTACACCGTGTTTGCTAAAGACTACTCTCTTAGCGTGCTGGCTAGGCTTAAACTCCTCAGCTAGCTTAAGAGCCTCAACGAGTATCCTTAGTCCATGAGCTGGCACTGAGAGCTTCGGTCTCCTTGCCCGCTCCTCCTCAATATACTCCCAGACACTCTTAGCAAGAGCCTCAACAGCTTCGGCGCACATCCCCTTCTCTACCCTAGGTAGGAACTAGTTACACAGAGCGTAAAGAGAGCATTATTATTTTGATTAATCACTGTGTCGTGGCTAACAAGGCTCGAATCCTTCACGAGGACGAGATAAACATGGTCTTGACGAATGAGTCTTGCTCCTAGAAAGTGTAAGGAGTAAAAACAGTTCTGCCTAGGGAAGTGCCTCGTCGCCCCCTATGGGTAGGGGCTATGCTGGTGGCGGCGGTATTTCTGGCTCGCTTCGCCGCTCATGCATGAACGCTACTGCTGCTAGTGCTGCTCCAAGCACTACTAGAACGGCTCCTCCTATTCTTAGTAGATTTGTGTTCTTTTCCCCCGGTAGTGGTAGCTCGTAGTAGACCTTGTTCTCCTCGGGGTCGAATTTTATATGAGTGGCTTTATCTGGTAGCTTCAACTTAATAGTCTCGGTCATTGATACACCACTTGTCGCTAAGTACGTCACGGTAAAGACTAGCGTGTTCTCCTTCTGGGCTACGAGCTTTACCTTGGCTCCCTCAGTATCCCCTAGGTCGACGACCCACTTATTGTTGCCGAGATACACTGCTGCTCCTAGGCGCCGATAACTAGCCCTAACCAAGTTGTTTGCGTCGTCTGCTTCAACCTTGACGTCTACTAGGTATGCTGGTTGGTTCCCCCTATTTATGCCCCGGATGAACGTTGATATGGGGTTATACATTGCCTTGAACATTTTGTAGGCGGCGGCGCTCATGTGGAGAACCTCGTTAGCCTCGGCCACGCCATTGGGAAGTATTGTTACGTTAAGCTCGCCATCTATCTCAATGCTCGCTACTGGCTGCATCCACTCCTGTTGAGCACTCGCAGTAGATGCGGCTAGCACTAGTAGGGCTACGCTTAAGAATAGGATGAGAACAATATTCTTCATGGCTATACACCCTCAATCCACTGAAAGGTATTAATTATGGACTCGGCCACCTTTAGG
>JALVHV010000016.1 GCA_027028845.1 Pyrodictiaceae archaeon
ATAATAGGCTTTTGCTATTCTCATATAGAAGGGGAGAAGCATCCATAATTGTGCTACTAGTAGTGCGTTACGCGTCTTTATACCGGTCAATAAGATATGACGAATATATTTATACAATATGTTCAGCGCATTAGCTATAGCGAGCAACGTGACAGCATTCTTAATCACAACGTCATCGGCTCGGGGTCCGAGGCTACGTGCAACAAGAGCCTCGAGGCGCTCCTCCTCCGTGCGGAGAACTCTCTCAAGGCGCTTAATTATATCGGTGGGCTCTATGCTTACGGGGCTTATAACGAAGTAATCAAGCGCTGTACTAAGTACCTCCTCTACGTTCCTTGCCCCGAGCTTCTCGAGGCGCTTGCGTACCTCGTCACGTACCTCGTCACGATAACCCTCAAGGATACGTAGCTTAGACTCTATCTGGGCCTTCCATATACGTAGCTGAAATCCCTGCGCGACTCCGAGGAACGCGAATATTGAGAGAATCGTTGATATAAGGATGCTTATGGCTATTATCCATGTAGCCAGGTCGGAGCCGCCGCCGAACCACGGCGAAGTGGCATTAGCCATGGCTGTCGCACCTAACGAGTACTCGCCGCTTAGCACGCCTTTCTCATCAAAAACCGGGAAGCAGAAAACCACTCAAAAATTCTTCTAGCCACATTACCTTGTAGTAACTATTACATCACCCTCGTTCGTTATTACAAGGGTATGTTCAAACTGTGCTACCATGCCTCCGCCTTTCTCGATAAGCACTGGATACTGGACGAGGAACCCCATGCGGGCAAGCCTTCTCAGAGACCTGCGGAGCTCATCAACCTGTGCTATGTCTTTGAGCCATCTCTCGGTAAAGGGGAGTGTCTTGAAGCGCTCCTTTATAGCGTTGAGTATCCTTTTCTGCAAATCGTTAAGCCTTCTCCTAAGATTAGGCCTAATAAGGGCATAAATAGCTATAATATCGCCCTCTTTTACACTACCTGCACCATTAGTTCCAAAAGGTTCTATAGCGTATGCTCTACCTTTCCCGAATCTGCCTCGAAGGAAGGGCTCGTATACGTTAGGAATGCTTTCTCCAGCGTGTATAGTGTACCTTGCAAGACTATGTCCACCAAGGTTACTAATAGGCTTAAACCCGTAAGCCTTTATGGTGGACTCTATTACTCGACCGACCTCGGAGAATTTAGTATCCGGAGATACTATTCCTAGCGCTTTCTCGAGAGCGTCGCGCACTGCCTCGAGCAAAGCATCCCACTTATCACTGAAACTAACCGTTACAGCAGTATCAGCAATATATCCATCAACATGCACGCCTAAGTCTATCTTTACAACAGACTCATCCGGAACCCTCAGCTCATCACCTATAAGCGGCGTATAATGGGCAGCAACCTCATTAATAGACAAGTTACAAGGAAAAGCAGGCCTCCCACCAAGCTCAACAATCCTGTTCTCAACCCATTCACAAAACTCATAAACAGATACCCCCGGCTCAATACGCTTAGCAGCCTCCTCCCTAACAATCCTAGCTATACGGCCCGCCTCAATATACTTCCTAAGAACCTCCTCATCCATACTAAGACCCCGAGTTCACACGCACACATATGCGAGGGAAGATAATAAACAAGTAACGCTCATCGATACAAGGAATTCACCCTCCCAACGAATTTAATGAAATGTATAAGAACCCCGATAAGCATAGAGCGATAAACACGGCCCGACCCGGCCATAGCGGCCGGGCAACACCCGGACTCTTGTCGAACCCGGAAGTTAAGCCGGCCGCGTTGGGGGTAGCTGTGGGGTCCGCGAGGCCCCGCAGCTCCCCCAAGCTGGGATCGGGCCGCCTCACAAGCGCCTGATCCTCCCTAATCCATATTCATCCTCCAGAGGTTTTTGGCATCCCTTCTCAACAGAAATGCTCCATAGTTTTCATGGTTTAATTTATGTGCTCGGCGATGCAGGGTTTCTTCATCAGCCACTGGGCCTCCGTCCGTGGTCCTATCCTCATCGCTTCTCACGATACGTAGTACATCAATTTCTCTCGCCTGTCAGGCAGAGCCTTTAGAGGATTAATACGTGCTCCACGACTCCATAATAATTGTATTGCCCTCCTCGACTCAGGAAGCTCATTACGAGCGATACGTGCTACCCTGTGCACACAGCCTCTTGTCTCCACATGATTTATCTCCTGTGTAGACTATAATGTAACAATGCCTTTCAAACACTATTCGAGAACACGATTCTACATGGCCTAGGCTGTTTCAGCGCTATCTGAAAGAGGGTCGGCAACATTGGCTCTAACAGAGCTACAGCGTCGTGAGCTAGCACTGAGCGAGGCAAATAGGGTTCTCTTTCCACTACTAGGTGGCGCTAGGAGACTATTACAGGTAGCTGAGCTAGCAAGACTCCACATAACAGGAACCAAGGTATACTCAACAACGGATAAACGTGTCCACATAGTACTTCTCGATATCTTCTCGCATAACCCGCTAATCATTGCATTGTACATTAGTACACAGGAATCACGGGCAACCTCGCCTTCACAGCTACTCCGGCGAACCAAGAGGCTTGCAAGAGAAGTTGAAAAACTAAGAAGGGATGAATTCGTCTCCGCTGATACACTATACCTGTACATAACTCGTAAAAGAATTACCCGGGGAGCTTATAGAGAGGCAAGAGCTCGGGGAATCTTAGTCGCGCTAAGCAGCAAGGAGGCAAGGAGAAGAATAGCACGATACTTGTTAGCAAGGCTGAACAAACTCTTACAAAAAATCACGTCAAAGCGCATATGGGGACGCCTGGCACTCTTCGCATACGCTCTATCTATTTTAGCAAAGAAACTCGGAGCAGAAATAAATGAACCCTCCATAATCACCATCGTAAAAGCCTATGAACTGGGAATAGATGTGCAGAGCTTACAAGAGGTTCTTAAACCACCACTTCATACCTAGTATTTATGTTACCCGTTTTCACGTATAACACAGTATAGCGGCAATGGGGCTAGTCCATATCACTAGTTATCAATAGGAGGAATCATTATTTGTTATCGTGTTCTACAAATATATAGCACATTATAGTCATCTAATTATGGTCTTTTATAATCATAATATGATGTGGTTTCAAAAATATATGGTGCAGTCGATGTATCTTATCCTTAACTAATCTACGAACATGGTCCATACGCTAGATGAATAGATCCTTCCTGCACATCATTTTTTCACACTATTATATAGATAAATGCTATTAACAAGCCAAACACGCTATTCTCTCATCGCCTGTTTCTCTTGATATACGAAGATATATCGCCTAATCTCGGTGTAAACTCTTTTCATGCATGCTGGTCGAGGTTAATAGATTAGCTTTAACATAAATCTATTAGTAATATAGTTTCCTGAGAAGCATCTATGCTACTCAGGAAAGGGGTATACAAGCCTTGGAGCAGGGGCATCTTCGCCTGTAATTATTTGGAATTTATTTCTGATTGTTGCCCTAGTATTGTATTATATAGAATAGTTTCTTTCGTTTAAGAGTTAGAGCTAGTACTAGGAAAGGTTGATACTACTTGTTTAGTTCATTCTTCTTGCATATTTTTCTTGATTTATTAGTTATTGGCTCTAACTCTTCGCGTATTAGAGAAAATGGTTCGCTCCGTGTCATTTTCTCGATGCTTTCACTCATAGAGCAAATTATCTCCGAGACGTCGTAGCCCTGGCGATAATATCTTAACCCCTGTAAAAGCGTTGCTAGCTGCTCAGATAGCTTTGCTAGTCTAGCCTCCATTTTCTCCTGTTCAATGTAGTCCCTTACTAGGTTAGCAAGTATGGTGTCGCCAACATAGCTCCTGAGTGCATGAAGCTCTATGGATTCTTTTACTTCTTTGCCTATTAGGTCTGTTACGAGCTTGACCAGGTCACCTATAATTGCCTCTGAAACATCGTGTGCTGTCGCGATCGCTGCTGCATAGTATATATCAATATTTACTCCTTTTTTCCTTAGCTCGTCTCCAAGAACAAGAGCTATTAGACTTGCTTCGTTCATGTGCTCGGCTATAGATTCAGCTATTGCTGCAGGCACGCCACGCAACATCCAGCCAGTACGAGGGGTTGACTTTAGTGCTTCAACAAGCCTTTCTAGCCTAGATAAGCTGCTCACAGTAGCTCACCACAGGACTTAGTCCTCACACATAGACTTGGCTCATAAGTGTTGTTCCTAGAAGATATCATCGAGCATGAGAACGGGTCAGAGATAAGTGAGTTGAAGGCCGGGAGCCCCGGGTTCATTGCTCCGCCTATCGGCGGCCTGCCCCCGGGTGTCGCGGGTCCAATAGAATGCGTGGAAAAGCGTCTTATATAATACGCGTTGTGCTCAGCCGAAATCCGATACATCACCTAGTCAGCTATGGTTGCTCAGCATCACTCCAAGTAGTACGGGATTAGTGAAAAAGGGGCTTATTGCTTCTGCGCAATGAAAATGCCTTTTGCAATTTCCTCAGCACTACTGGGCGGTGGCTCTGTCGTTATCTCTATTTTGTGCATAAGTGATAGATCCTTAAGGTAGGGCTCGAACTCCTTACCTACGTGGACTCTATGAGTGTCTACTCTTTCGCCGAGTTTTAGCCCATTCTTCTTCTTCCAAGTCCATATAGCGCTATTGAGCTCAAGTATCTTACTCAGCATTGCTGCGTGGGGTGTGTCCCATTCCTTGTTTGGTTGTGGGAATGCTTGTTTGTGAACAGATTCGCCATAGAGTCTCCTATACAGTGCGTCTGTTATGAAAGGCAGTATTGGTGCTAGCATTCTAAGAAGAACATCTAGAATTGTGTGCAATGTGTACCAAGCAGCTCTCTGTTCCTCTTCGCTGAATTCGTTTTCCCTGTTATAGGCTCTTGTCTTTACCAGCTCGATGTAGTGTGATGCGAATACGTTCCAGGTATAGTTGTACAGTAGGTTTATTGGTTGATGAACGTCTAGCTCTACTCCGTAATAGTAGTCTACCTCTTTGATTAATTTGTTGAGTTCGCCCAAGAACACTAGGTCAATTGGCCTAAGCTTGTAACCGTTCTCTGGTCTCGGGAAGCTTGATACGAATCGCGAAATATTCCATAGTTTTGTTAGGAATAGCTTACCTGTTTTGAGTACCTGCTCGCTGAAGCGGTAATCATCACCTAGTTTTGCTGCTGCAGCTGCCCAGAACCGGAACGGGTCGGCTCCGTAGCGCTCAAGATATGGTTCAGGGTCAATTATGTTTCCTAGGCTCTTGTGCATAGCGCGGCCTTTGGGGTCAAGCCCCATACCTGTTACTCTTACCCATCGGAAGGCTGGTTTTCCGAGGAGCTGGTATACTCTCAGTATTGTGAAGTATAGCCATGTACGTATAATATCGACGCCTTGGGGTCTGAGGGTATAGGGTAGCTCCTCGTTTGCGGGGAATACTCGCTCGAATAGCTTCATGTTCCTTAAGTAGCCTGAAGCATAGAGAACGCTGATACTAGAGTCGAACCATGTATCAAACACCCTGGTCTCTGGCTCGAGTTCTTCCTTTGGTGCTCCGCATTTGGGACACTTGTCCCAAGGAGGTTCCTCTTTCCAAGGCCTATAGTAGCGTCCTGGCTCAGGTACTAGTTTTGCTCCGCAGCGTCGGCATCTCCATAGTGGTATCTCGGTTCCGTAATAACGCGTCCTCGATATGGGCCAGTCCATAGATAAGCTCTCTATCCAGTCAAGCAGTTTCTGTCGATGCTTCTCCGGCTTGAAGTGCATCTTTTCTACAAGCTTCTTTAACGCCTCCTTGTACTCGAGTTGTTTTAGGAAATACTCCTTTACATGAATGATCTCTATTGGTGTCTTACACCTCCAACATATTGGTACACTGTGTCTCAGCTTCTCCTTCTTCACTATGAGACCTTGTTTCTCGAGTTCCTCTACCATTTTGCGCCGTGCTTCCCTGATTGGTAGGCCTTTTAGGAAGCCAGCTTTCTCATTCATAGTACCGTCAGGGTTTATTATCAC
>JALVHV010000017.1 GCA_027028845.1 Pyrodictiaceae archaeon
GGTATCACGCAGAGTTCTTGAAGAGCCTCCGTGTCGCCCTCAGCGGCCCGGGCTACTAGGGGGTAGAGGCTGCCAGCGCCGCGGTCATCTGGCCGGAAGCCCTCTAGCCCGAGCACACGGGTACTTGTCTGCGCGTAGCTCGCTAAGCGGTGCCTAACCAGCTCGTGCGTACATATCCTGCTGCAACGGGCAACGAACTGGACAACGACGTGCTCCAGTACACTCTCATACCCCTGCCTCTCCAGGCAAGGCGTGTCAACTGCTTGGACAGCCCATGCAACAGCGTCCCAGAACGGATACTCTCTAGCATAGTGCTCCACGGGCTTAAGGAACGTCTTGCCCTGGCTAACCTTAGCAGCAACAACGACCGCGCGGGGCCAACCATAAACCCTAAGTAGAATGACTGCATCACTACCGGTCCGCATAAGGACGTCTCCTAATGGAGAGAATGGGGCTAAAATCCTTGGGATAAGGTAGAGGAGTAGGTATTATTGAGTGAAATAAGTTAAGGCGCTGAACTAAATTCTTTAGATCTCGCATGTCTTACATGTGCTATTCTCTGTTAGCTCTACGACTACTTCTCCACTAGTTGTTTCGATGACTTTTGCTTCGAATAGCTCGCTTGCTTTTTCATCCATCTCTAGTTCTGAGAGTTTCATTCTCTTCTTTAGGTGTATCATTCTCATCTTTCTTTTTGCTTTTCTCTCTACATGCTTCTTTTTTCTTACGGGTATGCTTGGTATCGCTTTCTGTTCTCCTCCGAAGTATATTACTTGTACTCCTTTGCTTTCGTCCCTGTACACTGTTACTCCTTTGAGGCCTCCTAGCCACGCGACTAGGTAGGCTGTGTATACCTCGTCCTTGCTTGCCTCCTTCCTAAGGTTCACTGTCTTACTGATTGCCTGGTCTACGTAGAGCTGGGCAGCTACCTGGTGGGCTAGGTGGTACCATACGTCGAAGTCCATGCTCATCGGGAAGAGCTTGGCTAGGCGCTCTATCTCTGCTAGGAAGCCGTTCTGGAACCCCTCCTGTAGCAGATAGTCCCGCACCTCTTCCAGTGCCCAACGCAGCGAGCCCTTGTGCCTGCTTATTATCTCGTATATCCTCTCCACCACGTGCTCTGGCACATTGTGCTTCCTGGCCGCCTCTAGTAGCTTTGAGCGGAACGGCCTCACTACCTCCAGGAACTCCCCAACAGTCACCTTCCTCTTGTAGACTAGGGCGAAGTAGGGCTCGATACCGCTACTAGTCCCGGCAATGATGCTTATGGTGCCGGTCGGGGCCACGGTTGTCATAACGGTGTTCCGGGGAGCCCTGGCTCCCAGCAGCCTACCGTAGGTCTTGAGCAGCTCCCAGGCAGCCTCGGGGTTGTAGATTGCTAGTGCTAGTAGGTGCCGCGGGCTATTAGCAACCATTACTGGGCTCATCTGTAGGGCTTTCCAGTAATCCTCCCTCGTGACCCCGAAGACCTCCCTAGCGACCTTCTCCAGGACGCTCGCGGGGACGAGCCTCACGGTACCCGTGTTCTCCACCCTCTCTCTGGCCTCGCCGACAACGTGCCTAGCCACATCGCTGGGCAGCTCCACATCGTGATACCTAATCTTGACCCATCCATCCCCTATGCTCATGACCCTCGCTGCCTTGACTAGGGCGGGTGTGTGTAGCTCTACGAGTTCCTCGGGGTCGCCCTTCTCTAGGCACTGCATGCCGCGCCAGTCGTACCGCTTGCACTCATAGGCGGGGGCGTGGCCGAGCTTGGCCCCGAGCTCCCAGCTCCTCTTCCAGCTAAACACCTCAAGGGCAGCCATGACTATCAGCGTGAACGCTACTGCCTCGTCGCTGTCATAGGGGTAGCCGAGCTTGGCCAATGCATCCGCAAGCCCCATGACGCCGAGGCCGATTTTCCGAGTAAACTTGTTGGCTTTGACTTGTCTCTCGTCGGGGTGCTTGTTATAATCAATAACAGCGTCCATCGC
>JALVHV010000018.1 GCA_027028845.1 Pyrodictiaceae archaeon
AGAGCACACGTAGGCTACTAAGCCTGGTCAAGGCCCGTCTAAGCGAATACGGCTTCATAGGAGCCCTCGCATCAATAACATATGCATTCTCGGCAGGAGTAGTGGTGGGCCTCGTCCAGAAGCTCTCAGTTATGAGCCTCCCAGGCTTCGGTAAAGCCGTTGACCCAGGCCTACTCCTCGGCCTCTACTATTACTCATTAATAGTCATAATACTTGCGTCGGCCTTCATAGTGGCGCGGATAGTGCATGGCTACAGCCTACTCGCGGCAAAATACATAGCAATGCTGACACTCCTAGACACATTCATCATGCTGTTCTCGCCTAGGATAATGACTTAGTGGGCTGCAAATAGTAATAGAAATCGGAACAAATCCGCCCTGCACAAAACAATAAATCTGAGTAATAATGCTCTCCCAGGAAACGGAGATAATAATTCAATCACAACGTCTATGTAATTATCGTAAAAGCGAGCTAGTAGCTTAATCCAAGCATGCTAGCCCCGTCGTAATCGTAGCACGGTACTGAGGTGTAATAGTATGGACGAGAGACCCGAGAAGGAGGGATACAAGGAGCGAAGAAAAGAGGTCAACATGTTTGCCCCCCGGTTGACACGCATAGAGATAACTCCGAGCGGTATTAGTGGGCTTGACCGCCTCCTCGCCGGAGGCTTCATGAAGGGAGCAATAATCCTAGTAGCCGGGAACCCGGGTACAGGCAAATCAACCCTTGCTGCCAAGTTCATCTATGAGGGGCTTAAGCGCGGCGAGCCAGGCATCTATGTGAACTTCGTGGAGCCCCGCCAAGACTTCTATGCCCATATGGAGAGCCTTGGAGCAGACTTCGAGAAATATGAGAAGCAGGGATTGTTCCGCTACGTTGAGGCACTAACAATAGCTGATGACGAGGCTCTTGCACAGCAACTAGAGGACATCATAGGCATGGCCATGGATATGAATGCTAAGCGCCTAGTAGTAGACAGCGTCACGGTCATGCTCCAGATACTAGGGAAACAGAAATCCCGGATAAGAGAGCTCCTACAGAACTTCTTCGTAAACGGTCTCAAGCCACTAGGAGTCACGAGCATACTAGTAGCAGAGCATCCTTACGGAGCACAAGTAGTAGGTGAAGGCGTAGAAGAGTTTGTCGTCGATGCGGTGTTTATTCTGCGTACTGTCATGAAGAGGGGGAAGCCGCTACGAATAATGGAGATAAGGAAGGTGCGATGGGCACCTATCCGGTTCTCCGAGGTAACGTTCTATATTAGGCCCTATGAAATGATCGACATAGTGCTCCCCGAGGAACTGGAGGAGATACCTCCGCCCGACTACTCGACACTTTATAATCTATGCAACCCGTTTATCTATGGTTCGAGAACTAATCCGCCTGTACTAGTGCTCAATATGCCCTATATGAGGAGGCGCCAAGTATTCGAGGAGATATGTCCCCATCTCGTGTTATCGCGTGATGCACAGATAGTTCTTGGTCTCGAGGCCTCGATAAGTAGCAGGTTCCTAGTTACCCTCTTGGCTGGCTTAGAGCGGGCAATGCGCGGGACTAAGACACTGATAATTAGTTTTAAGACAGGTGCACCGATACTGCGTGAGGCTATTGATTGTCTCGCGGAGCAGCTTTCTAAGCAGCTAGGCTCGCATGATGGCGGAACAGTACAGGTACTATCATTCAATCCTAGTGGGTATACTGCTCACGAGCTTCTACTGCTTATGAGGTTCGCGGTAGAACACTATAAACCAGATATCCTCATAGTTGAGGGAATGGAGCTCCTAGATGCTCTCTATGCCCGCGAGGAACTCTTACCAGAGCTCTATAACTTCTTACTCTGGAACAAGAAAAAGCGCGTCCTCGGCGTCTATATCTACACGGTGCCTGACAAGGAGACTGTTAAGAGAAACCCCTTGATAACGACTTATGATGCCGGTGTCTATATTGGTACTGCTCCTCGCGAGCTTAGCAGGGGCTCCGAGGACCCATTGCGCCAGATCTGGGAAGTCGAGATCTATCATAGCTCTATGCATATAGAGTTCAGCGTTGTTACGTACCCTACCTCTGTGCTGAGATTCACCTGTACTCCTAGGATAAAGGTGCTTGAGGAGAAGGGTGAGGGTGGGAGCACGTTCCTCTAGCAGGCTTTCTTATTTTGTCCTGGCTTGTTGGGCGCTAGTTTTTTACTGCACCACTAATCAGAGTTAATGTTATTGGCTTGGAGTGGTAGCGGGGGCTTAGGGGCAGGGATTACGTTCTTATAGTGCGGCGAGGTGTAGTATCGGGGTGTCGGCTTCGGCGCAGGATAGGCTTGTGCAGCTCCTGTCTCGGAGGCTGCGCGGTACTGCGCTGGGCGCTGTATCGATGCTCAATAATATCGCGTTTAAGAAGTATAAGTCTGATTTCGCCTCGCTCCTTGTAACCGACCCGTTGAAAGCCTATAGTGTTCTCCTCGAGTACGCGAAGGGTGATAAGCGTCGTGCACGCCTCTTTCTCCGAAGCGTATTGGTTGTAATTATACCGCCTAATAGGCTCCTACAAGTAATTGATGCGCTTGAGAAGGGTGATCCCAGGCCATTGTTGGAGGAGATTGAGGCCTGGAAGAAGAGGGCTGGGAAGAAGTAGTGCTAATCCGTTTCTCGTGCCTTCTGCCTGATTGTTATGTATATGTGGTGTACTAGGTTACCGATAACATAGTTCTTTATGACTTTGAGCTCGGCCTTCCTCAGCAGCTCTGCTAGTGCTGAGCCCGACATGCCGAGCTTGCTTGCTAGCTCCCTTATGCTCGTCCTCCTAGGGTGGGCGTAGTAGCCGTAGAGATAGGCTAGTACTAGTGCTATCTCTTGCTTCGATGTCAGGGGGTCCTCGTACTCGGTTACTGGCAGTGTGTCTAGTATCTTGAAGCCTAGGTCCTCCATTTGTTTGAGTACCTGGGGCCTGGAGGCTATCAGGCTAAAGACTATGTACTGGCTAGTCAAGACTATGCTTATCGGCATAGTGTTTGGCAGTGTATCTATGTGTGGGCAGAAGCGGCAGCCACCACACCACTTGCTTAGAGGCATCAATGTCTTTACCAGCATGTTGTGCTTAGTCTCAGCTACTACTTGGAAGGCTAGCTCTTTTTCTCGGCGAAGAACCGTCTGTAGAGCAGCTAGTGCTTGCTGCTCACCCTGTACCCTTATCCAGCCCTCTACCTCGTCGCCGCGGCTAGCGGCGTGGAGAATCGTTGCGACGAGCAAGGGGTATGGGATCTCGGCTCCGCTCCTGCCCAGCTTGCAGCTTGCCTGGCTAGTGTCGCACATGTTCTCTGCTAGGTAGAGGAGGCGCTGTGCGAAGCAGTACTCTCCGGGATTCCTGGGCTCCTTAATCGCGACTATCAGTGCAGGGGTGCGGGCCAAGATGTTCACGCACCTTTAGTCCAAAGAGTAGACTATTTGTGCGGGGCAGGGGATATGCGCTTGGTACTGTGCCGAAATGTTTAGGCACAGCTACTTGTCTCGGGTACTATTCTCGGCACCGGTCTGTTATTTAGGTGTCCTTCCTCATCCTTATTTTTTAGGGGGAAACCATTACAAGAGTGATAGTGGTAGCTATGTTGATAGGAGAAGGTGAGGTAGCGGAGCCAGTACTGCTGTGCCTTGTTTTATCGCCACGGCGATGGTGATAGCTCGTGGCTCCTGGCCTTGATGACCTGGTTGCGGTGAGTATTAGTCATCGCTGGGCCCCCCTAGAGGTTATCGGTGCTCTTGAGCAGAGAGCTCGTGACGCTTATAGCTATCTTGCTGGTTCTTCTCGTGAACTCGTTGTGCTCGCTACGTGTAATCGTTTTGAGGCCTACGCGCTCACTGATGACCAGGAGGAGTTCCTTGCACGAGTCCGTGAATTCCTCGGAGACGCTGC
This sequence comes from Pyrodictiaceae archaeon, assembly GCA_027028845.1. Classification (GTDB taxonomy): domain Archaea; phylum Thermoproteota; class Thermoprotei_A; order Sulfolobales; family Pyrodictiaceae; genus Pyrofollis. The sequence goes on from JALVHV010000018.1 coordinate 3,901, forward strand.
TGGCTATGCGAGGGTGTTTCGCGGAGTAGACGCTGTTCGTCACTTGTTCCGTGTAGCAGCTGGCCTCGAGTCAGCTATTATCGGTGAGAACGAGATTCTTGGCCAAGTTGCCCGGGCTTATGAGGAGGCTCGTCGCCTAGGCTTCGCCTCGAAGTACTTGTCTATGCTTTTCCAGTTCGCCGTCCGTGTCGGTAAGCTTGTTCGAAGCGAGACCGGGATATCCAGGGGCAATGTAGGGTTCCCTGGAGCGGCTGTGAAGCTGGCATGGGAGAGGCTAGGCGATATCGGTGACGAGCTAGTAGCGGTTATCGGTGCCGGTGACGCTGGCTCCATAATAGCTAGTCTCGTGAGGGAGAAGTGGCCAAGAGCGCGTATAGTCATCGTTAATCGTAGCTATGAGAAGGCAGCCGAGCTAGCAGCAAAGGTCGGGGGCAGTGCTTACCCTCTGGATAAGCTACGCGAGGCAATCAGTAGCGCGCGCATCGTCTTCGTCGCTATTAATGCCCTTAAGCCAGTGCTTACAAGGGATGTGCTCTCGGTGCTTAAGCCCGGCACCCTCATAGTGGATATATCGGTGCCATCGGTCGTTGAGAAGCCCGTCCCAGGCCATATCGAGTATGCTGGCCTGGACGAGGTTAAGGAGGCTATAAGGGATACCCTTGAGAAGCGCTTAGCAGAGGTACCTAGGGCGGAGAAGATAATAGAGGATGAGATAAGGATTTTCATAGCTAAGTGGGAGAAAAGATTGGCCGACGATGCTGTCGCGAAGATTATGCGATACGCGGAGATGGTTGCCTCGGAGGAGCTAGAGGAGCTTACTAGTGTGCTGCGGGGACGCGGAATAGACGGGGTCGTCGCCGAGCCCCTGGCTCTCTTCACCAAGAGCTTGCTGAAGAAACTCATGCGCCCCTTGATCCTCTATGCGCAGGAGCAAGCCCGTAATGGGCGCTTAGACGAGGTAGAAAGGCTGGCAGAGTTCTTCGAGAAAGAGATAGAGAAGAGACTGAGAAAGCTAGAGGCTAGGCCCCGCTGCAACTAGAGCAGTATCAGTCCCCTTAGTCTCCTCTCTTCTCTGCGGCCTTCTTGACCGCGTTTATCAGCTCGTCGATACTCATTAGCTTGTAGGTAGTTGTTCGTATAGTGCCCCTCATATTCAGGTTTATCAGTGCTGCTGCGAGGGCTTCGTCGTTCTCGGCCTCAACTATGTTTAGGAAATCCCAGTCACCGAATACGAGGTACTGGTGGATTACTCTCAGCCCCATTTCCTCTAGCTCCTTGTTCACCTCTAGGATTCTCTCCGGCTTCGTGAATACAGTTTGTGCTCCCTTGTCTGTTAGCTTGGATAGGATAACGTATAGGGGCACGGGTTTCCCACCAGGTAAATAAAAAGCATAGTCATAGTATAAGTACTTGCTGGGTTACTCCTCCTGCTCCCTTGATGGTAGTGGTACTGGCTCTCGGTATATCATTACTGGCACTAGTTCGCCCGGCTCGTATTCCTTTTTATCGACTAGGAGTATTCCGTCGGCCTCCACGTTGCTAACCGTGACCGAGGATAGCTGCCTCTCCCGCGGCAACGGCTCAGCTACTAACACGCCATCACGATAATAGAGCTTCGCTTTGATAGGCTCGGGTCTCTTTGACTTAAGCGGCGAGGCTAGCGCCGCGTAGCTCTGTATTGGTGGCTCACCTGCCCGCTCAACATTGCCCATGTGCTTGAGCACATGGTATAGGAGCCTTAGGAAGCCGTGCAGCGCTGAGACAGGGTGCCCGGAGAGCGCTAGGAGTAGGACACCGTTTGGCAGGATCGCTGCCGAGGTTGGTCTACCGCCTCTCACGAAGAGGCCCCGGAACAATACCTCCGCGTTCATCCTCTCGGCTAGCTGGTAGAAGGGATCCACCTCGCTTGGCCCGGTTCCACCAGTCATTACGACTAGGTCTAGGCCGCTTGTCTGGCGCCGGAGCACCCACTCAATGGTATCAATGTGGTCTGGTAACAGTATTCTCTTAGCCACGCGGGCCCAGGGAGTATAGCGGTTTATCATACTCTCTAT
>JALVHV010000019.1 GCA_027028845.1 Pyrodictiaceae archaeon
CACGGTTCTATTACCTTCCGAGATACCCAGACATAGTAGAGGGAGTACCTGATGAAGCGATTAGCGAGAGAACAGCGAGAAGAGCAGTGGCTATCGCTGAGAGAGTTGTTACGGCTGCGCGAGAGGCAATTTCTCCTCAAGTAGTGACCTAGACTTGATAATAGTATCTAGCGACTGGGAAGGAGTAAACTACACAAAAGGTTATCGCTACTCTACAAGCTATGGGACAAAGACATTGATGCAAACTTCGTAGCGCTTACGCCACAAGAGCTTAGAGCCAGGCTAAGGAAAAGCATTGTACTAAGAGATGCCTCAAAATACTGGATAGTACTATACGAGGGGAACTGAGGCCCTTTACCTGTCTTCTCTTGCTCGTAGCGAATTGGTACTTATGGGTAGGACGATACTTATATATGTTAACATTGTATATATTCTCTGGGAGGACTACACAATGCCTCGCTGCGAATACATAGAAAAGGAGCTTAAGAGGATAAGTACAGAAAGAGAAGGCATTAATCACGTATTTAAAGCCTATCTCGCCTCGCTTATTCTCGGGTTTATCTCGATACCATTCCTGGTCGCTGCTACTCTTTCCGCGGCTAGTAGTGAGCCAAGCAGCGCTATAGCAACCCTCCTTATCGGCGCAGGAATACTTGACATCATTATAGCGGTTATAGTGGTGCCGATAATGTACAAGGGGTTCAAGCTACTGGCAATGGCTAGCCAGGACTACGGCATCGGCGTAACCGGTACAATCATCCAAGGTATTGGAAACATTCTTAGCGGCATAGTGCTCATAGTTGCAGGCAACCACTTAGCTAACATCCCTAGGGGAGCGAGCCCGGAGAAAGTGATGTCAACTATCCTTCACTTTATGGGGTATCTTGTCCTCGTCGCACTCATAGGATTATTGGGCGGCATCATGGTTCTCATAGCTCTCTGGAGGCTGGGAGACGCGTATCCCCAGTACGGTGGGGACGTGCTCAAGATAGGGCTAGTTATCTGGATTATTGGGTATGCTCTACAAGTATTCCAGGTAAGGGGAGGAGGCCTACTAGCGCTTGTGGGTATATTGGTGCTTCTCTACGGGCTTCACCGGCTCCGGGAGGAGCTGGGCAGTCTCCAGGGGGAGAAGGAGTACGAGCTTGAGCGTTGTCGCCGAGAAGAAGCCCAAAATATAAGTGGATAATCCTTATTCCTCCCTTTCCCTGGGTATCTTTGTCTTGCCAGCAACTGCTCCACGCTTATTCGTCCTCGAGCCTCCACCAGGCCTCTCTACGTGCTCAGAGATCCTCGGCCTAGGGGAGCTCGGCCTAGACTATGCTCTTCGCGGCAAAGAAGCCTATGCGGCCTATGCCGAGTGGCCCCGTAGCTGCACCGTATATGGTATCTACGAGGCACTAGGAAGCGAGACAGGGGAACGAGTTGCTAGGCGGATAACAGGTGGTCCTAGAGCCGAGGCCGGCCCGGGCCGCTACTACCTTGCACTAGCTCTTCCCGGTACCCGTGGCCTCCGCGACGCAGTCTCAGCTATGATGGTCTTGGCGCAGTGCATGGGGAGCCGGGGCCACGGCGCAACAGTGCTAGGCGATACCGCGTTCATAGAGATAATTGATGGGCGGGGCGACCCCGGGGAGTGTATTGAGGAGCTCCTACGGGGGGCGCGCCGGGCCCGGGTAAGGCCGCTGAGAAGCGACGTAGAGGCACGGGCAAGGCTCTTCGAGCAGGATTCGTGGAGGCTTTATCGCTACCGAGCCACCAATGTAGAGGCCATGGTTGAGCGGGGCTCCTATTGGCTGAGAGCTAGCCTAGAGATAACAGACGGTTACGTTACGGGGTACTGGCTTAGCGGCGTCTTCTACTCAGCACCGCCCACGGAGATCTATAGCGTGTTCAATACCCTGAAGGGGGTGAGGCTAGACGAGATAGTGCTCGGGAACATGGAGGTAGCGCTAGAGA
>JALVHV010000020.1 GCA_027028845.1 Pyrodictiaceae archaeon
CACTAGCCGTGAGGAGGGCGTGAGCCATGGGCGATGTAGCCGGTATACTGGTCCAATACGCTATAATATATAGTGTATATGCGATACTGGCTCTAAGCTTTAACATAGAGTACGGCTTCGGCGGCATACCCAACTTCGGCAAAGTACTTTTCGCCAGCCTAGGCGCTTACGCAGCAGGCGGCCTCATAGCATACATAGTTGTCAAGACTGGCTCGGCTGCACTAGGTGTCCCGGTAAGCGCGAGCGGTATGCCAGCATACTGTACTGGTGCAGGCAAGACAGTAATGACGATGGTGGTTACCGAGGGCGTCGTATCGCCTCTTGAACTCTTCCTCCTATTCCTACTAGGCCTAGTAGTAGCAGCAATCGTCGGCATGGTTGCCGGGATAGTGGCTAGCTACCCAGCGCTACGACTAGGCGGCGACTTCCTGGCCATAAGCCTGCTAGCACTAGGAGAAATAGTTAGGATATGGGCCTATAACAGCGAGTGGCCAGCCTGTAGCTTCAACGGCATCTCTGGTATACCAGGGCCCTTCGCGTGGCTAACCAAGCACGCGGACGCTGCCTACGCTGGCCTCGTGCTGCTCATACTTGTACTCGTGTTCATCTACGTAGAGCTCGCAACTAATAGCCCATGGGGCCGTGCACTTAAGGCAATGCGTGACGACGAGATAGCCGCGGAGGTATACGGGTACAACGTGCCAAGGGTCAGGATGCAGGCACTAGCTGTTGGCTCGGCATTAGCTGGTATCGCAGGTGCATTACTGACGTTCTACTCTGGTAACGTGAATGCTAATACCTACAAGCCCGACCTAACATTCATGGTTATAGTGGCGACGCTGCTAGGCGGCGCAGCCAACAACATAGGCGTCCTGGTAGGCACAGCAGTGATAGCAGGGATAGAGATATTCATGAACCCTAGCTCGCTCGAGGCTTTCGGGATAACACTACCAGAGAACGTTGCCCTAGCACTACCATACATGAAGTACGTGTTAATGGGCCTCATAATAGTCCTAGTACTGCTCTATAGGCCGCAGGGATTGATACCGGAGAAGCCGCTACGTGTACCAATAGTCGAGAAGGCCAAGCAGAAGCTACTAGAGTTTCAGAAAAAGATAGAGAGCCACGGACTCTAAATAGCTCTATGTACGCATAATATTTTTTCCTAATTATTTAAGAATTATGAGGCATATGGAAATATTTTTTGTATTGAAGATTTTTTATGCCCAGATATCCCCCTAATTCTCCCACTTTCTCCCGTTAAATACTACCTCCTTAACCTTTTTACGAAAACATATAAATACTTAAAAAGAGGGCTACCTAGAACATGGATAATGAAGAGGAGGAGTTGGTTTGGCCTCAAAGGCCCCAGGCCTAGAGACCCAGGAGCAGCAAATGTTCCCCAAGCCAGTCACTGTTCGTTACTACCTCGAGGACATACACGAGGCACGCGTAGATATACTTGCTGAGGTTCCCTGGCGCTATTACCCCATAACCCGGGAAGACGTTGAGCGCATGTGGGCTGAGGCCCCGGCTATCTATAAGATATTAAAGGAGTCTCCTGACCTGGAAACTGCTCGCAAGAAGCTCTACGCTTATCTCTCCGACTGGGAGTTCAAGATACGCGAGGGCGAAATAGACCTACACCCGCTTGATCACTGGCTCGCAATCCAAGCCATCAATGTGTTCCGAAACATTCTCTCAAAGCGCAACGAGAAAATAGCAACATTCAGTACCCTTGAGTACCTTTACCGGTTGGCAAAGGATGATCCAAGCGTATACGACGAGGTAGGAATGGGCTTCATAGAGGAGTTTCGCCACCTCTTTAAAGCAATACACGGGACAGCTAAGTTCTCGATGGGGTGGCTCGGCGAGAAGCTCGGAGGAGAGGAACCTATACTGAAATTCCTCCGCTCACGTGGTAGGCAGGCGGCGCTTCTACGCTCAGAGTATC
>JALVHV010000021.1 GCA_027028845.1 Pyrodictiaceae archaeon
GTAGCGCCTAAGCAGCTCGCCACCCCTACGCATAGTTACCTGCTTCTCAACGATCTCTGAGAGCTTTATGGGGTCGTAGCCTGGCATAGCGTGCCCTATTCCCCGGATTAATGATACATATTCCTCGCAGTGGAGTAAAATTAGGCAATGCTAGCCACGTCTACGATGCCATAATATAATAACTCGCCTCGGTGCTAGTGGATAGTTGAGTAAGAGCCGGGGAATGAAGACCGGGCTACCAGCCCGACAAGGATTCCTAGTCCCTGATGGGGATGTAACCTCGGGGGCGACCCCGGCTCACCCTCTTTCTGTTCCCGAGGGTTGTCTCGGAGATAGCTTAATTAGGGCCTTGTAGGGGCTTGGCTATTTTAGCACGTGGTAAAGAGGCTAGGAAAGGAAGAAGCAGTAGCGTGGCGTAGTGGTGCTGTTACCTTGGGGTTCCTTGTGAAGGCTTGTACGGAGTTCTCGGCTGCGCATAGGATAGCTGGTCATCCCCGCTGTGGGAGGATCCATGGCCATAATTACCGTGTGTGTATCTGGCTCCGCGAGGACGAGCCAATGGGTATTGATCTCGATGACTTGGAGGAGTGGCTCCGCGTCAACGTGTTCGAGAAACTGGATCACCGGTTCCTTAACGAGGTTTTCGGGAAAGACACCATTACTAGCGAGGACCTGGCCCTCTTCATCGCGGATGAGCTAGAGAAGAGTTATGGGGGTAGGGTTGAGCGTGTCGAGGTCTGTGAGACAAGCAACCTCTGTGTCGAGTACACCAAGTAGCCTACGAGTAGTTGAGACGTTTGTCAGTATTCAGGGCGAGGGCCCGTTCTGTTGCCGGCGTAGCCTCTTCATAAGACTAGCTGGGTGTAATCTTCGGTGCCCCTTCTGTGACACCAAGTACTCGTGGAGCGCTGATAATGCACGGGAGATGAGCATCGAGGAGCTGGTAGTGCTCACCGGGAAGACCAATCCCTCACTAGTAGTCGTTACTGGTGGTGAACCGTTACTGCAGAGAGCAGCATTGGAGGAGCTTGTCCGGATGCTCTACCGCCTCGGCTACGTCGTCCAGGTAGAGACTAATGGCACCCTTGAAGCCCCGGAGCCGGGGTCCCCCCTCTCCCAGGCATTCTTCGTCGTATCCCCGAAGGATGTCCCGGTAAAGGTCCCCGGGGCTAAGACTCATTGGTCGTGGTTCGACCTAGCCCGGCGCTATGGGCACGTCTGGTTCAAGTTCCTCGCCGCTACCCGGGAGCACGTAGAGGAGATAATGAGGTACGTGGAGGAAAACGGTATACCGCGTAGACTAGTCTACCTAATGCCCCTAACAGAGGAAGGCATGAGCACCGAGCAAGTACTTGAGCTGCACAAGCGGGTAGCAAGGGAGGCACTGGAGCACGGCGTGAACTTTAGCCCAAGGATGCACCTCCTACTCGGATTGAAGTAGCTAGAGGCCTAGGAGCACCCGTGCCCGGTTCTCCAAGACCCAGCCACGGCTAGGCCCCGCGTAGTAGACAAGGCCCTCGCTGCGCAAGAGGCGGAACAAGACACCATAGCGCCCAAGAGCAGCCTCCGCCTCGTACTCGTCGCTAGCCTTCAGGCTCCTAAGCTTCTCCCCGAACTCCTTGACAGCTTCACGAGTAGCTATTACCCGGCGACCAGCCAGGCTAGCAACAACGTAGCCACGGGCCTCGAGCACCCCAGTGTCAACCTCTTGGCGAAGCTCCGGCGGAAGCTCCTCGAGGAGAACCAGGCCCCCCTTCTCCCGGAGCCTCTCAGCCAGTAACCGGAGCCACTTGGGCTCCCTCCTCTCCTGGCCCTGCTCCCTACTAACAACCACAGCCGCCGCGATAGCCCGGGCAAGCTCCTCTATATCGCGCCGCGATAACCCGGAGCCACGCTGCGCTAAGTCACGGATCTCTCGACGGAGCCCTGCAAGCTCTTCCTCGAGCC
>JALVHV010000022.1 GCA_027028845.1 Pyrodictiaceae archaeon
AGGCAGTGGCTATACCCACTGTTGGTTCAAAGAAGCGTAAAAAGAAGAAATAACCAGATTAGGAACTGGATCAGAATATCTTCTTTATTTCGACCTCGTATCCTAGCTGCTCCAAAGCCTTTCTAATCAAGTCCTCCTTAACACGCCTATCAAATATTATCATAACATATTTTTCGTTATTCTCTTTTAGTAACTTAACTTTGTCAACAACTGCTTCACCTTTAATATAGTCGTCAGCCCTATGCGGTGGTGCGAGATAATCCTTAAATTTTTTCCTCATATATTCAAAGAACTCGTCAAAGTTCTTGATATACCTAAGCGTTTCCTGTATATCATTGGGCTTCTTGCCCAGTATCTCAGTGAGTGACTGAAGGAGCTTCTCGGCCTCATCCTTAGGAAGTTTTACTGATTTATACTTCGCGAAATCGATTTCTATGGTTATTCGCTTCATCCCCTATCCCTCAATTAACCCCCTTAGAGGATAGCACACGCGCCTAATAAATAACTAGAGAGGTCTCTAACGGCATCATCCCTCTGAGCGGCCTACTCCACGGGGCCCTTGTAAGAGATGTGCCCCGCCGCGATTACCGCTTATCATCGGTCAGCCATCTATATAGTATTTCTTATAAGACTTGTATAATAACACTTTAAGGCCTTGCTCCTTTTTAGTTTGCTCCAAGCATCGATAGGAGTACTGGGGTCAGGAATGAGCATCTATTGGGAAAGATGCGATGTATGTGGGCGACACAGACCTACGCGTCAATGCTGGCTTCATCCAGAGAGAAGTGTGTGCCCATATTGCTGTCTAGCTTGTCCAGAGCGAAACCAGTGTCCCCGACCAGCCTGGTTTCCTTCACTAAGAGGAGTAGTACCTAGAGTAACAGAGACAAAGGAAGAGGCAAAGAAAGCACTTGAAGAACTACTGAGGAAACTGGAAGGAGGCTAGATTCTAGGAGATACCCAGTACACTAGTATGCCTCCACCGGGTAGATCAAAGCTAAGCCTCATAGGAAGCGATTCTCCATATTGCAAGGTTACTGTATCGGCTGCACTCGTTGCCTTCAGCGTAGCCTTCAATAGATCTATAGAGTACTTAGCTGATATAGGAGGATTTCCGCTAACATCTAAGCTAAGCAGCGGATCTCCCTGCACCAAGACGCCGCGATAGCGTTTCTGAGTAGTTTCAGCTAGGACCTCTATCTTATCCTCGTACGTTTTGAACTCTACCTCGTCACTGACTATCTTAGCATCATTAATTACGTTCTTGAAATCCTCCGCCATCATGCGCGCAGTAACGCTTAGTTCAACCTGAGGCTCACTTAGCTCCTCAACTATGCCCTCCCGAAGAGCTACGTAAAACGTCCTGACTACACCTGTCTTCTTGTCGTGAAAGTTTATCTCTAACCTACGATGTTCCTCATCAAGTTTTAGCTCAACAATATCGTTGCGTGTACCTCGCTTGGCAATCCTATTTAACTCATCAGCACTGACTATGAAGGTTTTCTTCTCTTCTGCTAGCTCAAAAGAGTCAAAGACGGTTGAGGGTAGGCGTAAAATTATCATTGTAGTTTTATCGGGAGTTAATGCTTTGACTTCAAGCCCCTCAGCTGTAGCTACAAAGGGTACCTCGTCCATTACTTTTGCAAGTGTCTGAACTATATATTTAAACTTTGTAGCTGCAGGGTAAATGGCTCTAAAGCTCATGCCTAACCCTCCATACGTTATTCTTAGTAGAGAGCTTTCAGCTTTATTTATACCTAGGGACTTATGCTATAAATGGCGATGATGGCGCTCTACCCGCCTTGACTCATGCTACGATAGATGAAGAACTAACCACCGACTGAGCCTCTTGTAGACAGAGCGACATACAGCTTGACACCTAATACACCTTAATCCATGGATACTTATTGCTAAGGTGTTCAGAAACTATCTGCTTAAATCTAGTGCCATCGTCTAACATATAAACATTATTAAACATAACATACACTTCCTCTAAGCCTTTATAAGTCTCTAGATAATTAAATAATTTATTAGCTAATGTAGCTAAATCATTATCTGTATATTTATATCTATAATTTACCTCTTTCCCTCCTAGACCATGAAGCCTAAAGTACAGAACTGTCTGTTTTTCACAAATAACCGGGTTAAGGCGCAGCGGGTCAACAATATGAATAATCCCGTGCTTGCATACAATCTCCTTTACTGTCTCTAAGACATCTCGCCAGCTCCCCCTAGGTTCCCAGCCAACTAGCACACCTAGCTGATTGGCCTCAATTACAGCGCGCGAAAAGAAACTATTAACCCAGTTAACGTGTTCATCGCTATAACCAAAACTGGGCGGCGTCTGGAGAACAATTAATCGAGCTCTTAAAATCCTAGCGATATCCAGACTGCGTCTCCACGCAGAGAAATTTTCCTCAGTTGGCTTGAGCAGGCCATAGTTCTCCTTATTACCTGGAGGCTCGGATCTTAGTCTTCTCCAAGTAGGGCTACTTGGAGGATGCGTTATGACTTGCCATGCCTTCATGTTAAATACAAAATCGCTGGGTGCCTCCTCACGCCAACGCATAGCTGTATTAACCGTTGGTAAATTGTAGAACGTCTGCTGGATCTCAACCGTCTTGAAAATCCTGTAATAACGTGAACGCGCTATGGGAAAACCACAGCAACCGACATAGATTGAGACATACGGCTTACTAACCATAGAACTCATCCGATACCTTTAGGAGCAATACGCAGAAGAAAAATTGAGTGCTGCCTTGGATATCTCATGTCCTCGTGCTATCATTATCCTCAACGCTTTAGGGACCGTGCTTGAATGAATCTAACAACGTCTAGCGCTGAGAGCTCAGACTTTATTTCCTCGATATCCTTATTGGACTTAGATACATCCACTACGATAACACACTCAGCAAACTCTCCTCTCTTAATTGACGTGCACTGAGATATTACTATATCAGCCCCAAGCTCTGCTAATCTACCAGCAACCTTAGCTAAAGCTCCGGGAACATCCTTGACCTCAATTCTAAGCTCATATAACTTTGCCTCAATACTAGGCAGAGGCGTAAGTATTATTTCTCTTCTATCCGTGTCAGCTATGAGAATTAGGTTCATCCCTTCAACAATGTTTAGTGCTTCTCTTACTACGAGAGGTATGGTGACTCTACCTTTGCTATCAACTTTCACTATCTCGGTTGTTCTCATAAATCCCAACCGTTTACCACAAGTTATAGTTAAAACTTAAAATGGATTTTGTTTTAACTATTTGTTACTGAGTTTTTCCTTCAACAATTTCAATTATTTTCTGGGCTAACTCTAGTAGAACCTTTGCTGCCTCACTATCAGGATATTTCACGAAGAAGGGTTCGCCCGCATCATTGGCTCTGGATATTCTAGGATCTATTGGTATTTCGCCAAGGAATCTTACATTGTATTTTTCAGCTATTTTCTTGCCAGCTCCCTGACCGAATATATAGTGCTTTGTACCGTCAGGGCACGTGAAATAACTCATATTCTCAATTATGCCTAGTATTGGTGCATTGAGTTTTCTTGCAAAGTTTATCGCTTTGGCAACAACCACTCTGGATACATCAGATGGTATTGTAACTATTATCGTGCCAGTCAAGTCCTTAATGAGCTGAAGAATAGTTAGCTGCTCATCCCCAGTACCTGGAGGTAGGTCTATTAGCAGATAATCAAGCTCACCCCAATCCGCATACGCCAGCATCTCTCGAATAGCTGACGTAGACATTGGCCCTCGCCATATAACTGGCGTATCCTCAGATGGAAGCATAACACCTATGGAGAGCACTTTTACACCAAGCGGGGCCACAACTGGTATAATACGCCCATCCGGTGTACCCATAACAGGCTGGCCGGCAACACCCATCATCTTAGGAATTGATGGACCATAAATATCCGCATCCAGCACGCCAACTTGCTTACCCAAGTAAGCCAGTGCAAAAGCAAGACTAGCGGTAACAAACGACTTACCCACCCCACCTTTACCGCTAAGAATTGCTATCTTGTACTTTATTTTCTCGAGATTTTTCCGAACTTGTTCCTCTTGTTCTCTAATTCGCTTAATAGCTTCTATACGTGCTTTTACCTCAGGAGGTACTTTTTGCTGCGATGACATGTACTTTTCCCTCACTTCCCCAAGGCACACTTCTTGTTGAAAGGAAGCTCTTATTAAATTGCCGTGTGTTAAAGTCTCATACGAGCAGAAAGCCACATAATCAAGTAATAGCTATTCGGGTTAATCACCTTATTAGAATAATGAGAAACGCTAGGCTGGATACTATGCGGAGAGACAACGTATTTACTGGGCTAATCGATTATAGACGCTTGGCTGTAGATATTATAGAATTAATGCACAAATTTTATAGTTATAAAGATATCTCAACAATGTTAGGGATACCACCCTCCATGATAAGCAGGTATCTACGTAGACATAGTTTACCCGGAAAGAATATTGCTGAAAAAATAATCAATAATTTTATTGCTAGTTCGAAAATATCGAAAGAAATAGCTAATCTTATAAACAAAAACCCCGACCTACTATATAATGACATTGTCGCTAACACATTGCTTTTATTCACCATAAGGAAATTCGCAAACGATGTTATCGACGCAGACGTCATTATATCGTTTAATGACCCATCCATTTCCCTTGCTATGAAGCTTAGTGACACATTTACGAAGAACCTAATTGTGCTTTATTTCGCACCGGTTGTGCCAGGAACTCGAGCTGAGTGTTTTTCCATTACAACAAACCCAATAGCTATATTTGCATGTACTAGATACGACGCGCTTAGAACAAGAGCTTCTTATGCTTTGCTGGTCTTTCCTTTAGTTATTGATACCAAGGCGATAGGAACTATTCGTGAGCGTATAAGGGGTATATTAAGGATAAAAGAAGTTGTTCCCCTAGTTATAGTTTGTGAAAATGAACTGAAGAAATATGGTGGAACGAGTATCAAGTGTATACTTGAGCGATGACCGGGGTTTTAAATGCTGAAGAAAAGGGATATGTGATGACGAACCCACGCAGGGAGCTCTGTAAGGCGGATTATACATATATTGCTGCATTTGCCAGCATCTGGGACTGCCGCTTAGTAGCTTCCCTTTATGGCTCAGATGACCTAATTACTGGCTGTGTATTTAAAATAGATTTACCGATAGATAATAACATACCAGATGTACTTCTCTATGGTTATATAATTTGTACAAATAATTATAATTGTATAAAAGATGTAAACATTAATAATATATTGTATATAGTTAAAGAGAACAATTATACTTTGCTAGTTCTTGACGACGAGAACGAATATCATAAAATAGTTGAATGCCTAAGATCAAGCGGCAACAAAAAGCGAGGCATGTTATGCTTAAACGAAATTAGTGACCTAAAGGAACAAATAGAATGTATTACCTCCTCAAAAACAAGTAACGGACACTTAGCTCTCAGTGCTCATAGAGAGGAGACGAGAAGAGTTTAGGAAAGGGGCCATAGATTGCTTGTCAAGCTTAGGGTTTGTCGCTGGCTCGAAAGAGAGGAGTTCAACAAAATTACAGAATTTGCTACGTATATAGGACGAGAAAATGGGTGCAGTACTTTCTTAGTGAAGGCTGATAATATCTCAGCTATGGAGAGAGTACTTGATCTCATTGATGAGCTGGGTGCAGAGATTATAGGAGGATCCAAAAACGATATTGTTAATAGGCTAAGGGAATTTAAAATTGTTGAAATACATAAACATAACAATATGTACATTCTTCGCTCACCAATATATTTAAGCGACTATCTTCAAGTATTTAGGGAGAAACGTGTAGTTCGGTATTCTCGTCTTCATAGAGGATTCCTTGTAAAGCCTTATGCCATCATTGATGTAATAGCACGCTTAAAGAACGAAGGTCTTAGGATAATTGACAAGACAGGCCTTATTATCACAAATGAGAAAATAAGTGATTTAGAACTTAGTGTTCCGCTAAGACCTTATCAAGAGGAAGCTCTTAACGAATGGATCAAGCACCAATATCGAGGTGTGATAGCGCTCCCTACAGGTGCTGGTAAGACCATTATAGGTCTTGGGGCTTTAGTTAAACTAAGTGTACCGACTCTCATAGTTGTATATACGAAAGAACAATTGAGTGAATGGCTTGACAAGATAAGAAGATTTGTAAAGGGATCCACTAGACTTATTGGCGAATTCTATTCTGAAAAGAAAATTATTAAACCTATAACAATAACCACTTATCAATCGGCTTTTCGCAATATTAATCTCCTTAGAGACAAGTTCTCCTTAATAATAATTGATGAAGTGCATCATCTCCCAGCTGATAAATTTAGAGCTATTGCAGAGGGTATTTTAGCACCTTATCGCTTAGGCTTATCAGCAACACCGTACAGAGAGGACGGCAGACATGAGGAGTTGTTTAGTCTCGTGGGCGGCATAGTCTACTCAAAGACTTTGGCTGATCTAATAAGCGCTGGCTTTATAGCACCCTTTAATATAATACCGGTCATAGTCCCATTAGAGGAAAAACTTCGCACAAAATATAAAGAGTTAAGGAGACGTTTCTTTGTTCTTTCCAAGGGCAGGGAGATACGTGAGCTTATACAAGCAGCTGCTCTTGGTGAACAATCAGCTAAGCAGGCATTACAAATAATGAATGAAATAAGGAAAATATTATTAAGCTCTGAAAAGAAGCTTGATACAATAAAAGAAATAGTTGAAAAAGAATTAAAAAATAATTCAAAAATAATAATATTCACACAATATATATCACAAGCAAAAAAACTTGGAAAGAAACTTGGAGCACCAGTAGTCACTAGTAAGACTAACAAAAATACAAGGAATCTTGTATTTAACTTATTCAAGAATAATAGGTATAGGGTATTAATATTAACAACACTTGGCGATGAAGGTATAGATATACCGGATGCAAATGTAGGAATAATAGTTTCAGGTACCTCATCTACACGCCAATTCATACAGAGATTAGGGCGCCTACTTAGACCAGCCGAAGGGAAAACCGCCCGACTTTATTATGTCGCGCTCAAGGATACCCAAGAAGAGAGGACTATGAAGAAGGTACTAAACAAGGCGCAAGAATACCTAGGGTTAATTGTATAAGATTGCTATAGGGGGGTAAGGATTAAACTTCCTTATAGTAGCGGTAAGCAATAATGATTGGAGCAGAGAAGGAGGTGAAGATGCAATAACTATGCAAGTAGTACATGAGAGCGGTAACTTCGATCTAGCATACGAGGCCATCGCTCCTCATGTAATCCTAGGCGGTATCGGAAATAAGACACATTACTACATTGACTTTGCCGCCACCCCTTACGACTCAACGGGAATAGTAAGAGCCTTGCTCGATATCGTTGTATCTGTTAAAAATAATAACGTAAGGAAGTGGAAAATAGAGTTATCCGATGTTGTCCTGACACGTGAGTTTAAACCACAAGTATGTAAAAGATATAGCAGTGGTTATGTATGTAAAGTTGTGTTCGATGTCACTCCTATAGTAAAGTCGAAGCCTTCAGCAAGGCATAGGGTCAGTATATTCTATCCTGAAATGAATAATGAAATTAACTTGCTTCATGTAGGCTTTTTGACGCTTACTAATGACAAAAAAGCACGTACAAAATATGTCTACTTAAATGAGCCTCTAATACTAGGTCCCGGCGAAAAAACTAGTATAGGGCTCCCCTTTAGGCTAGAAAACGCATACATTAAAATGACTCTTACAATTCCTCATTCTTCGGCGCAGTTAATATTGGCGAGTAATCATTCAGAAATAGAAATCTCTGGGTATCAAGGTTCGCTTGAATATACAGATAATATTAAGGAAGTTCAAACACTGACCATAGCTCATATGGGTAGTGGTGCCTATCTTCCTAAGGAAATTATAGTCTCTTCACTCCTAATTTACGAAACAAACATACCCAGGCCAAATATAGATATTAATATTAGAAAACTTAATAATAATAAAGCTGAGATAATAGTAGAGAATATTGGTAATAATGTAGCAACCAATGTTATTATTGTTAATATTGCTGTAGGTACCGTTGTGGATAGAAAGGTTATTGAACAAATAGAGGCTGGCAAAAAGAAGAACATTATTATAAAGATGAAGCCGGGTCATCTTAATATTATACGAGCTATATGGAGGTTTAAGGATAATACGTATATTGTTGAAAAAAAGATTAGGCCTTCGTAAAAGTGAGCCCATTCAGGGCTGACACTAGAGGATAGACTACGTGATGAATTACTCCCGGCCCGATAATAGATGACGATAACTTACCCAGCTGATAAAGCGTTGTTACTAATATATTTATCTAAACTATCATTTATAATCCTATTTATAAAATCTTCTAAAGATATAATACTATTATTATTATTAATTTCTATTTTGCAACCCTGAAGAGTTGCAGTACATGCTTCCATAAGCGGTGCTAAGTACCAGCCTCTGTTCCTAATCTTTATTGCAATAAATACTCGGGCATTAGCACGTTTGGCGAAATCTAATAGTTTATCTATCTTATCCTTGCTTATATAGATGGGGTCATTAGATGAGCGATACTTTACCTCTATGACGAATATTTTGCCATGATATATTGCGACAATATCTGGGTAGAAAAATCTACGTGCACCGGAGCCGCTAGCCGGTGCCCTTATTACTGCAAAGCCGTGGTCCCATAGCTTTTTCACTAGTTCTCTTTCTGCTTGGAAGCCTCTTCGCCGGTTCCTTGGCACCGTGTCCTCTACCCAATCATGTTTACTCTTATTGTGACGCCGTATTTTTCTTCAAGTTTTCTTATCTTTTTCATCTTCTTCATTAAAGTTCTTGCTGCTAACCTTGGGACATTGACTACCACTACGTTATCGTGTATGTCTACCTGCGCTCCTGGTATCATTCGTTCTATTATTCGTTTTATTTTATCTCCTTGCATAGGAGCTTGTACAGTCTTTACTGGCACGACTACTGTTTGTTCCCCAAATGTATAGATCTCGTACTCAAGTTCATCGGTTAAGACATCACGCACTTCGACGACTGGACGGGCTAGCTCAGCTTCTCGGAGGCCCGTAGGAAGCTTTACAGTCATTCTTAAACCATAAACCTTATCAACAGTGCCTTTATCGATAAATATTACTGTATCGATTATGCTTGGAAGCATACCTATGTCTACTCTTCGTATAAAGCGCTGAATAGCATCGATGGGTGAAGTCGCGTGAACGACTCCTATCATACCTATTCCTGCGAGTCTAAGGTCTATGTATAGTTTGAAGTCCTCGTCTGTACGTAGCTCGTCAAATACTGTGTAGTCGGGTCTGCTTAGGAGGAGTATATCGTGAAGTTCACCTAGTTGTGCAAAGCTCTTTGAGTACTGGGTTATTTGCGGTGGTAGCTTCATATCCCGAGGCGATTCTATGGTTTTTACGACCTTACCCTTGGATGCATAGTACTCGGCTAGGGCTTGTGCAAACGTTGTTTTACCCATACCTGGTGCGCCTGCTATCAATATGCCCTCTGCTTTTGACTCGAGTCTATGGAGTAGTTTTGCTGGTAGCTTATAGTCCTCGAGCCGTAGCTTCTTAACAGGTCTTACAGCTGTTATTTCCCAGCCCTCGCTTAGAGGAGGCCTCGTTATAACTATTCTAAAGCTTCCTAGCTGTATGATAGTAGAACCTTCTCTATCTATTTCTATGAATCCATCCTGTCGTCTTCTTGCTGCCTCTACGATTTCCCTAGCCATTTCCTCTACCTGCTCTCTGCTTAGCGGCGAAGACGTGAGCTCGACTAGGACCCAGTTACCGGGTGTGCCTTTCTTTGCAACTATTGGCGCGCCTTCCTTAATATGAATACTCATTGTGTTCTCGTCAAATAGTTTCTCTATACGTAGTTGCTCTAGACTGGTTACCCTAGGAGGAATATAGATTACACTCATTCCCATTGCCTCAGCTACCAGAGCTTGCACTCTATCAGAAGTTATTAGAGTAGCTCCAACCTCGTAAGCATAGTCACGTATTAAGGCGTCTATGGCACCGCTCTTTGCTAACCGTATCTCACTGGGCGACGGCCGGGCACCTGCTATCTCAAGCTCTATTCTACCTTGACGCGCAAGTTCGCGGAGCTTCTTTACCTCTTCAAGCCCTGCGTAACCAGTTGCTCTGCCTTGATTAGCTTGGTTCTCTAGCTCGGATAACACCGCCCTATGTATTATTATCTTACCGCTTATTCTGCCCTCTTCTACGAGCCTGGAGACCATTCCCTCTATTAAGACGCTAGTATCGGGTACATAAATTGGCGTAACAGCCTCATTTACTATACTCACGGCGCTACTACATCCCCCATTAATTCCTTGGAGCTAAGTGTGTGTTCTTTTTTGCTTTTTCCGCCAATATGCCGAATACCTTCGCCTAGCCCCCACCTCGCCATAGGCTACGATCACTAGACACATACCTGGGGCAAAGCTTTGCCGCAGATAAGGCTACAAGTAGAGAAACTTGCCTCAACACTCGTAGCGCTAGGACTCGTCTACATATCTGTTGATCAATTGGCAAGACTCTTAGGAGTATCTACGAAAACTGCTGGCCGCATATTAGCAGAGATGAAGAGAAGAGGCCTCGTAGAAAGGTGGAGCAAGAGAACATATAAGCTTCTCATCAGGGAGCTTGTGCCTGGTGAAAAAGAGCCGTGGCAAAACCCCGCAAACTAATATTAGTTACAGCACCACATCATCCTCAGCACAAGCTCTGGGTACAACTACTTGAGGAAATAGCTAATGAGAAAGGTCTTGATAAAGAGGTTAGAATAGAAGACTATGTACTTCTAGTTGAACATGGTGACACAGATGACCTTGGTATGGCATGGCTCCCACAGTTACTAGTAGAACTGGATAATGGTGAAATAAAACTCCTTCTATCCAGAATGCCCCTTGATGAAAACCTGCAACCAAGCCTAGAGTTAGCGAAGAAGGAAGTGATGAAAAAGCTCGAGGAAATACAGTAAAGGATTATGATAAATTTCCCTCAGGTTTATAATGTATAATTTATTTGGGTGTATAGTACCGTATGACTATACTTGTTCCCTTTGTACCTACACCCTTACCTGTTGCACGTAAGATGCTAGAGCTGGTCAATGCTAGTAATGATGACATAGTTTATGATTTGGGCTGCGGCGATGGAAGAATACCGATTATAGCTGCTCGAGAGTTCGGTGTCCGTAAAGCTGTATGCATAGAGATTAGGGAAGAATTAGCCAAAAAAGCTAAAGAGAACATTAGGACATTAAATCTTGAAAATAAAGTAATAGTTATTAATAACGATATGTTTAATATAAATATTAGCGAAGCTACTATAGTTACACTTTTCTTGCTAACAAGCGTAAATGATGCACTTGCAGAAAAGTTCAGAACAGAGCTAAGGAAAGGAACACGAATAGTTTCTCACGAATTCAGAATAACTAAATGGAATCCAATAATATTTTCAACAATAAATGATGGTAGAGTCTCACACAACATATATGTCTATGTTAGAGGCTTTTCTGACTCAACAAATGAAACTTAAAATTTAAAAATAGCCCAATAGAAGCCTCTATATCATGGTGATTAATGATAAAAGTAGTAGTGCTACGCTCAGACGAGGGGAAAATTACCCAAAAAGATATAGTAGAGGAACCTTATAACGAAGTAGCAAAGAACATAGCTAAGAAAGCTCTTGAAGAGTGGAATCCCGAGAATAGCGACTTTACAGCTATACGAACAAAGTTCGAAGTCAGATACAAGCTCCCTATAAACCCAGAGCTATACGATGCTCTCCAAGAGCTCAGCCTAGAAATGTTTAGAGAAGGTAACGAACTTGTAGTAAATATACCCGTACTTACAATAAGTTTTGACAATGCATGGCTAGGGGACTCATACCTAGATAGACGTATGTACATAATAGCACCATACATAGATGATGATGAAGTAAAACAGCTTGAGGACTACCTTATAGACGCTACTAAGGAGCCTAAGAAAATACAACAAGAAGGCGGGGAATTAGCATTAGGAGAGGAGGAGCTAAGAAGACTTGAAGAGGGATTAGAAGAGCTAGAAGAGCAAAAACCGAGGAAGAGCCGGAGGAGACGAAAGAAGAGTAAATAGCTAATATATTATGACTAGATGACTATCTGGCTCTTGGTGCAAAAAACGCTTCAAGCCTTGAGGCGCCAATTATTTCATCCCAACCCATATTTATAGCTGATAGAAGCTGTTCGAACACGCTCTTCATACTATCAATGTACTTCTCAATATCAACCTCCGTTAATCGGGCTAGTTGTACTGGCTTCACTCCCTCTTTTCCTTTAACCTTGACAAAAGAGATAATATCACCTGGAAGAACCTGTACACCCACTTGAAGAAGCTGACGAGCCGCCTTAACATGTTGAGGAGTATTCTTTGTATATTCATTTACATGTTTATTAAGGGCCATCTTAATAGCGAGCTCATCTAAATTATATTCTAGGTCACGAAGACCTCGGTACATTAGCCTTAGCCTTTCCCTAATATAGCTACGTACCTTAATGAACTCCTCGGCAGATCGCACTGAGCTTATTACTTTTATTATCTCCGCAAATTCCTTCTTAAGGAATTCAGGGGTATTTCGCTTCTTTGCAACAAGGCCTTTAACATCAACACTACCATCCTCATAAACACCTATATAGTTCTTCTTTAATCCACTAAATGTTACAAATCTATAGACTTTATCAACCTCGAGATCAAGCCCGAAGTTTTCTTCCACATAGTCCTGGAGCTCTCTTAGGCTATTTTTATCAGGGTTCCATAGGAATAGAGAATCAGTGTCGCCATACAGTACGCGAAGACCTAGTTCTGAGGCCTTCTCTAATGTCTGCTTAATTGTATAGCGCCCTATGGCGGTAACACTCTCAGCTACAGGAGGCGCATAGAGGGGGAACGAGGTTGCCCCGAAGACTCCGTAGCTGGCATTTATGTATACCTTCATAGCGGCTTGGACGGTATTGTACCATTCTCTTTTTTCCTTGGGAAGCTCCTTTGATTTAGCCTTCTTCTTATATATCTTTACACGGTAATCTCTTAGTAGACCTACTATTTGCGAAGTTAATCCACGTATACTCATACATACTTTATGCCCGACTCCTGGAACTTCAACTAGTCTTGAACCTGGGCAATAAACTGGGTTTACTGTCTCGTAGCTTAGATTCCATTGTTTAATAATGCTTGGGTATAGACTTGCAAAGTCTAGTACGACAACATTAAAGAACACTCCGCTGGCAGGATCAAGAACTATTGCTCCTTGGTACTTCTTACCCTTAATAATAGCCTCCGACTTGGTTCCACCCTTTAGCTTTATTATTTCTTCTCGCGTTGGTATAAGATAACCCCTTCTTCGATGCTCCCAATAAAATAAGCTCTTAATCCACGCTGATACTTGGCTACGGGTTACATCCTCTATAGGTAGCTTTGATATTCGCATAAGTAGGATTATTAGTGTCCATACTAGGTTGTTATTAAAATTAGTTAGTTTAAGCGTAAGGTAAGCATCTCTAGCATTATAGCGTATTAGCTCGAGCATAGAGAGGTCACTTATAGATGACTCTACTTCAACCTTGTGCTCACCAAGCAATGCAGAAGCTATGGCATCAAGCGTGAACTCTTTGTAAGCGTTACCAAATGCATATGCCTGTATAGCCTTTATGTTGAAAAACTGATATAAATCAATATGTACACCATATTTTAGCGAAACATAGTTCTTAGTTATGCGGAACGGCATATAATCTTTATCTATGCCGAGGCGAAGAGCACGCATATATAGGTAGGGAAAGTCGAAGTGATCACCGTTAAAGCTTATAACTATAGGATAGTTAGACAATATACGAAACGTTTCAAGAATTAATGATCTCTCATCATCAAATATTTCTATATGAAGTCTCTCAGGCAATTTATCTCTTAGAACCCCTGGCTGGAGACCGGGGCGCGCAAGAACGAATACAGCTTGACTGCCATCCTCGAAAGCGAATGCTACGCTAATAATAGGATATGCAGCCGTCTTGGGATCAGGTACTCTACCTTTGAAGGGAGTAAATACCTCGATATCGACCGCGACCCGGCGAGGCTTGGGCGGGGGTGCCTCGAATATAGGTAGCCACTTTACTGCCAGTTCTATGGTTTCTTTGTCTTCGTCTCTAAAGACTTCTCTTATCTTATTATCCTCAACAATTACATCGTTAGCTTGCTCGAGACGATTATCGGCGATTCTATATTTCATTCCAGGTATTAATCCATAATCATATATGTAGTTATGATGAAACTTTATGTTAGCTTCCCACGCGCGTGGAACCTTATCCCTTAATACTCTTACAACATCCGGAGTCCTTACAACTATCTTAGTAACTCTTTTCTTCTGCCAACGTAATAAATCAAATTTCTCCACTACTTCAACACGTTCAAATCCCTTATGTCTAACAACTTCAGGTATTTCACGCAACTTATCAGGAGGAATATCTGTCAAGAAGTAAGGCTTATACCCGGTCTTATCGTGATACAAAATTATTTCTCCAGTTGAATCATCGTAGAGCTTGGCAACAGCAACTTCTTGGTCTCCATCATAGAATGTCTGCAAAAGAAATCCTTCATCTCCATTCTTCGCCTCTTTTGGAAGCCTCACCAGCGGCTTATCCCCTAGTTTTTCAAGCTCCTTAACGCCCCCTCCCTGAAGCGACTTAAGCAAAGCAGCGGCTCCAGCGGCTGCTTTGCTTTCTACTTGGTTTCCTTTCTCGACCTCTGTAATTACTAAGTCTTTTCCGATCTTGGTATCTCTTTTAGCACCTACTCTGGTACTGGCAATACTTTGTGGAGAAGTAACAGTTTTCCTCCTTAACTCTTTTAACAACTCTTCGAAGTACTCCTCCCTCTGCCTTAGAACCTCATCTATTGCATTGTTGCCACTATCTATACGTTTATTCTCCAAGCTATGTTGCTTCTCATCGACACCAATACTCTCGGAATTTTTTAAATTCCTTAAATAGAATAGGAGGCTTCTCGTGCCATCGCTAGGCCTTTTCCGCTTCTTAGCAGGCATATACTGGAAGCACCCGTATTTCATACTATACTCTATGTAACACCGTATAAGAGCACTTAGACATTAACTCTATGAAACGGGATTCAAACAAGGCTTTTAAAGGCAAAAAAGAGATAGAAAACTATGAACACGGGCCTAAGGAGGGCCCGTAGTCTAGCCAGGATAGGACGCCGGCCTGCGGAGCCGGTAGTCCGGGGTTCAAATCCCCGCGGGCCCGCCATTTACATAAAATCCCCTCATAAGGCTCTATAGTACAACACACGAAGGCCTGCCCGGAGCTCCGCTTCTATAAATGATGTTCATTCGTGGCGCAAGACCATGTTACCAATACCAAACTGGTGCGGTAGGCCCACTAACGAGGTACTGCCCAACGACCTTGTAATTAACGAAGAAAAAGGCATCATCTCCGTAGTAGTCAGGAAAATAATAGGTAATGAGTACCTTGTTATACCAAAGTATAGAGCATTGCAAGGAGGACCTTGGAGTACAAAGTATCTCGGGTCATTACATCGTCTTATAAAATTATATGCGCCAAGGGCAATAAAGAGCGCATTGACTCACGCTATAGTGAAGTATAGTCCTCACTATGGAGTGCCGATACCAGTAGAGGTTGTGTCCAACAATATGGCTCACATATATCTTTGCTCCGGCAGCAATATAGATCCAATAAGAGACATAAGTAAATTAGACAAGTACAGTAACTACAAGTGGTCATATACCATTAGCTATCTAGTCGAAAAAATAGGCTTACTAGAAATAAATGCGCTAAATGAGTGCATATGGCCTACGGGCTCCCTACTACTAGGCTCCTTTAGGGCGTTCTCTGATATTGATATAGTTTTCCGCATAGATACCCCAAGCTGCTATAAAAGGGCCATAGGGCTCGTAGAAAGTTTCTACAAATCTTTGCCTAACAAGCTACGATCAGCGCTAACGCCTCAATACATAGCACGGGAAGCAAAATGGAGAGACATAAGTACCGAAATCTTGGGAAAAGCACTGCGAAAATGGCAGCGATTGCGAATAGGTACAACGGATATAAGTATATCACTTGTAAATGTCAGCTCCCGGCTAAAACCCGAGACGAGAATATTTATGCTAACTGATAGGGTTATAAGGAAAGAAGTATATATTGAACCCTATCAGATAAGTACAGCTGATTACCCTAGCTTAGTTAAGACAAGCGAGGAACACATAATCTCTTACGATGGAATATATGTTCCTTTGTTATTTGAGGGTGGCAAAGTAGTCGTACAAGGTATTAAGGCAAAGATAATCCTAGGAGGAGAAGCCCTGGATGCAATAGTAGTAGGCGTTGCAGAGTCTAAAACATTTATACACAAAGAATAGCCGCGTCT
>JALVHV010000023.1 GCA_027028845.1 Pyrodictiaceae archaeon
AGAACGAAGAAGAGGTAGCTAAGCGCGTAAAGGAGTTCGGAGCACAAGTAGTACTACTACAGTTCGGCGGCGAGGACCCAATAGAGAAGGTAAAAGAGAGCTTCGTCAAGTTCCTCAAGGCAGCAGCTAAAGAGAACATTCCGGGAGCAATAGTGTTCCACGTAAGAATATTCGCTGCTGGTGGCGTAGCAGAGGCACTAAAGGACGAGGAGGTAAAGAAGTATCTAAGCAGCAAAGACCTATACGTCTACACAGTGGGCTTCGACGAGGGTAAGGTATACGTGAACAAGGTAAAGATAGAGAACGGCGAGACTAAGCTAGAGAAGCTAACAGAGTACCAGGTAACACTAGAGCACGCAGATCTACTGAACCGCAGCCTAAAGAACAGGAAGGTAACATTTCAGTAACCTTTTTTCTAATAGATCGCTCTTCTTCTAACCTCCAATTCTCGTTTTAATGTTCTTTACAATTATGTGATGCCCCTCATATCTGCTACAGTTTAATGTAAACATTCGTTAAAGATATAAGGTGAGTTCTTTTAACACGTGAAAACATGGGCAAGGAGCTTCCAATGAGAGGAGATAAGTGATGCAGGAATTAGATGAGGTAAGATTCCTCATAGGTGGTGCTCAGGGCACTGGCCTAGAGACAGCTGCCCAGGTGCTTACAACAGCTTATGCTGCTCAGGGGTATCGTGTTTACTCGTTCCGTGAATACTACTCCAATATCAAGGGCAGACATTCATACATAGGCGTAAGGGTAAACAGTGAGACACAGCCAGCGGCGCCTAGGGCTAGTTACCACATAATAGCAGCTATTGATGCTGAGTCTGTATTCATGCACCTAGATGATGCTGGTAAGGATACCCTCTTCCTATACAACGCTGACCTGGAAAGCCGTAGGCTCAGTGGGTTACCAGCCATCGAGGAGGAGACTAAGAAATACATTAGAGAGACCTTGGCTGGAATCGGCTACGGCGAGAGCCTAGGCGAGGCAATACGCTACATCAAGGAAGTCAGGGGGGCTAGGCCTGTCCCCCTAAGCTTTAACAAGGTGCTCTCAGAGTTCGCGGAGAGTCGTGGCATAAAGGTGTTTGCTGCCCGGCGTTACGCTAACACTATCCTCATAGCAGCGATAGCGCTCATGACCGGCCTCGGCCTCAACAAGCTTCGGAGAGGCTTCGAGAGGAGATTCGCTAACCGCCCCCGCCTCGTTGAGGATAACATGGCTCTCGCAGGCATAGTTGCTAAGGAGCTAGAGCAGTACAGGAACATGGTACCCATTAGGAGGCCTAAGCGCAAGCCCCGGAGACTCATAGTACTAAGCGGCAACGACGCGGTAGCAATGGGGAAAGTAGTCGCGGGTATGAGGTTCCAGTCCTATTACCCGATAACACCAGCGCAGGATGAGAGCTTCATGCTAGAGAGCATCGAGAATCTCGAGACAAGCCAGGGGCAACTCGGCGGCGTTGTTATCCTCCAGACAGAGGACGAGATAGCAGCAATAACAGCCGCGATAGGCGCTGCTCTCGCTGGTGCACGGGCAGCTACCGCTACGAGCGGGCCCGGCTTTGACCTAATGGTTGAGGCTCTTGGCTGGGCGGGGATAAACGAGGTACCCGTAGTAATAACGCTTTACCAGCGCGGTGGCCCTTCTACGGGCCTGCCTACTCGCGGACAACAGGCAGACCTGCTTGACGCCCTCTTTGCTAGCCATGGCGAGTTCCCAAGGATTGTGATAGCGAGTGGTGATCACAAGGAGGCGTTTCAAGACGCTGTTCTAGCGTTTAATCTTGCTGAGAGGTATCAGACGCCAGTGATACATGTCCTTGACAAGTTTATCGCCAACAGCATTGTCACGATGGAACCCCCTACGCCAGAGAGCTTCGAGATAGACCGCGGAGCAC
>JALVHV010000024.1 GCA_027028845.1 Pyrodictiaceae archaeon
AGAGAAACACTCATACAGCTGCTACGCAGCCGCGGCAGAACCCCAGGGAACAAGCCCCTAACAGACGAGTACGTCAAGGAAAAACTTGGGCTATCCGGTATAGAGGAGCTAGCAGACAAGCTACTAAAAGGAGAGATAATGCTACACAAGCTCTACGACAAGAACAAGAAAACCTGGGTAATAAAGCCAGTATTCCGGCTACACCCGCCACGAGGAGGATTCCGGGGCAGCATAAAGAAGCACTACGGCGCTGGCGGCGAGCTAGGATACCGAGGCCCAGCCATAAATGAGCTTATTAAGAGAATGCTCTAGCCCCATTCCCCGCGGAGAGACAAGCCCAGGTGCATGAGCAATGGTTGTCCGTCGCAGAAAGAAGAGCCGTAAACTAAGAGGACGAACCAGGACCATGGGCTGGGGCCGCATAGGGCAGCACCGTGGAAGCGGTAGCAGAGGAGGCTTCGGAG
This sequence comes from Pyrodictiaceae archaeon, assembly GCA_027028845.1. Classification (GTDB taxonomy): domain Archaea; phylum Thermoproteota; class Thermoprotei_A; order Sulfolobales; family Pyrodictiaceae; genus Pyrofollis. Next base: position 465 of record JALVHV010000024.1, read on the forward strand.
CCGCTGGCATGCACAAGCATATGTGGACATGGGTAGTAAAATACGCGCCCACATGGTTCGGCAAGCACGGCTTCAACAAGCCACTAAAATACGAGGTCAAAGCCAGCCAGATCAATGTAGGCGAACTAGCAGAGCTGGTCGATAAGCTAGTAGCGGAGGGTAAGCTAGCAGAGGAGAACGGAAAGATAGTAGTAAACCTAGCCGAGATGGGCTACTACAAGCTACTAGGACGAGGCAAGATAAACAAGGCAGTCAAGGTAATAGTGCCCGAGGCAACAGAGCTAGCAGTCAAGAAGATAGAGGAGGCTGGCGGCGAAGTAGTACTACTTACGAAGCAAGAATAACTCTTTTCCCCTATAGAGGGTTTTCGCTACACATAACTCCATAGAACGATTCATCTACTATTTATTGGTTGTCTAATAAGCGAAAATACTAGCAATCCTCCAATATTTAATGCGGAATGACCTATAATAGCTGGGATTAGTGAAGTAGTCATGGTTCTTAGATAGCTTAGTAATACGCCTACTAGGAATACCTCTACTAGGAGGACTTTCGTTCTCCTTAGCGGTTGTATGTGAATCAGTGTGAACAATAAGGCAGGCAGCAGAATAACGACATAGGTTGGTTCTCGGGATATTATTAAGTAGCCCTCAGCTAGGCCCCTGAACAATGTTTCTTCGCCTAGCGGTGCAAGAACTATTAACGAGAATAAGACCAGTACTTTACTCCTTCTAAGCACGTCACTTGACACGGGAATTGCATTATAGCCTTGTACGAGATAAGCATTTATATAGTTCATTAAGACGGATATCGATAAGAGTGTGCTAAAAGAATATAAGCTGATAATCAAGACTTCCCTATTGATGCTGTACGTGATTGTATTCTCTATACTTGCGAGGTGGGCTGTAACAAGTGATAAGAAGAGAAACATTATTTGAGTAACAATCCCAGCTACAAGCTCTTTCCCGTGATCCCGTGAAAACCTAGACCCAATTATCGCCCCTGCTATTGCAGAGGAAAGGAACACTACAAACCATAGAAAGATATCATAAATGATTCTCATTACTAGGCTAATCGCTGGCATGGAACTCACCTATCTCCTTTTCCTTCATTTAATTAGTGCCAGGTTGCGAGAGATAAGATGAATAGGAAGTTTGTAGCCCAAACAATCTTATCCACTATAAAAGGGTCTTGCGAAAACTATGCAATAGACCAGGGGTCTTTACTATGTCCTCTATAAGGGATTTCGAAGAAGCCTTGAGGATGATAGAGAGGCACCTAGATTTCGCCCGGCTCGTTTATCGGAGCCTGCCCTTCGTGTTCTGGGCAGGCGTTATACCATTACTGTACATTGCTACGTCGTTCATACCGGGCAGTGGGAAGCAGGCAGCCCTAGGCCTGGGTATAAGTGTTGGTCT
>JALVHV010000025.1 GCA_027028845.1 Pyrodictiaceae archaeon
TCGTAAAGCCCTCTTGAGCAATGATATTGCTTGGAGACTTGGTCTCCCCCGCTTAACCAGGGCATAAACACAGTACCGTGCCCGTTGTCTCTGAGGAAGTATTGGTGGCTCCTCGCCGACAATGAAGCATCTTTCTCTTGGTCTACAAATCCTTGCCACGGCTGAGCCGCTAGTCGCTCTATACCATAGGCCGAGTAGTCTATCTAGGCTCCACGGCGATAAATATATATCCAATTTCCTACACGCTCGTCGCGGACTGCTCACCTAGGCTTGCCCAGAATAATTAGAAGAGCTTGAGCCTACCAGTCACTTTGTCAACCAGCGAGCTGGGTGCTGGACCAACGGCTATTGCGGTAAGCGTGCCAGGAGGCAGCTCCGTAAGCCCGGCATCCCTTATCAGTGACGCTGGTAGCCCTAATCGTCGTGCTTCCTCGAAAAGCCTGAGTAGCTCTTGCTCACTATTAGCTTTAAGCACGACCTTCTTCTGTCCCTCTCTTCTCCAGTCACGGAGCCACTTGTGCCAAGTGGTATTAGTGGAGTCTATGATAAGTAGAACTGCCTCCACAGCTGCATGCGCAGCTTGCGCCGCTGCCTTCCCTTTGCTCATTTTTATGTCGCTTCTAAGCACTATTGATTGCTTATACTCGCTCAAGTGCTCCATGCTTCTCCGCCTCCCCGGGATACCATGGCTCACCAAGTGGCTCTGAGAAGCATAAGTCTAATAATTAGGTCTCTTATCAGCTCTGCCCGGGGGTGCTAGGGTAAGGTGGCGCTAAGCCTAGAGGTTCCGCGCAAGCCCAGCATAGTTGAGGCTACAAAGCTACCAGTCTGCACGAGTTGTGGTAGGCCAATACCTCCGTGGGAGAAGGCAGTAGCGTTTGTCTGCCCGAACTGCGGCGAAGTAGTGATTTGGCGCTGTGCTCGCTGCAGGAAGATGGGCGTACCCTATAAGTGCCCCAAGTGCGGGTTCGAGGGACCCTAGAACTAAGGCTTGGAGGCGGGAGCACGATGGCTAAGGTCCTAGTAGTGGTATCGATTTATCCTTCAAGTACCGATATAGATCTAGACCAGTTAGTGGAGAAGATAAAGGCAAAACTTCCCAACGACTATAACATCGCTAAATATGATAAAGTACCTATTGCATTCGGGCTTAATGCTCTCAAGGTCTACTTCGTTATACCGGAGGAGAGTGAGGGTGGTACCTCAAAACTAGAGGAGCTACTCCAAGGCGTTGAAGGCGTTGAGGAAATAGAAGTAGAAGCTGTTCATAGAATATCCGAGTACTAATGTAAACAAGATCTTTTCGAATAGCTCTCTGTATAACGTTTTTATTTATGCACTCATAGCCCCTTATTAAACCAGTCCTGCATCTCTTCGTCTTAGAAAAGACTACATAGATAAACCGCTAGGGTTCTTGCATACTTTATGGGCTCAAGAGACCCTAGTATACCTAGGCGTAGACGTATACCTAAATTAGGCGCTAAGGGTGTTACTGTGAGGAACAAGGCTTGTAGAACTAGGTGAGTAAGGGAATGTCACTTGCTAGCTCAAGGCGAAGGAAGGAAGTAGTGCTACGGGTTGCCGAGGCTAAACAGCGTGATGTAGGCAAGGGCAAGGTTCGGATAGACCCAGAATACTTGAGGATGATAGATGCCGAGCCAGGTGATGTCGTAGAGATAGAGGGGAGGAAGAAGACAGCAGCAATAGCGCTTCCAGCATACCCCGAAGATAGAGGTAGCGACATAATCAGAATGGATGGACTTATACGCAAGAACGCTGGCGTCAGTATAGGCGACAAGGTAATTGTGCGCAAGGCTAGTGTACGCCCAGCAGTAATGATGAAGCTTGCTCCCGCGAACTTCTCCATAACCATCGACTCAGGGTTTGTGAATTATGTTAGAAAGAAGCTTATAGAGTACCCTGTCGTCGAGGGCGATACAGTCCTAATACCTGTTCTCAACCAGTCAATCCCCTTCGTCGTTATACAGACGAAGCCGCAAGGAGTTGTCGTCGTAACGTATGACACTAACATAGTGTTGCTGGAGAAGCCCGTTGAGCAGGGAAGAATACCACGGGTAACATACGAAGATATAGGCGGGATGAAGGACATTATACAAAAAGTACGAGAGCTTGTCGAGCTACCGCTGAAGCATCCAGAGGTATTCAAGCGCCTCGGGATCGAGCCGCCTAAGGGCATCCTCTTCTATGGCCCACCAGGCGTAGGTAAAACATTGCTCGCCAAGGCTATAGCCAATGAAACTAATGCTTACTTCATAGCGATTAATGGTCCAGAGATCATGAGCAAGTATTACGGAGAGAGTGAGCAAAGGCTACGAGAGATATTCGAGGAGGCCAAGAAGCATGCCCCGGCAATAATCTTCATAGACGAGATAGACGCGATAGCGCCTAAGCGAGACGAGGTAATAGGAGAAGTTGAGAGGAGAGTAGTAGCCCAGCTCCTAGCACTCATGGATGGGCTCGAGAGCCGTGGCGAGGTAATAGTAATAGCTGCGACTAATAGGCCGAATGCCCTTGACCCCGCTCTTCGCCGCCCTGGTCGCTTCGACAGAGAAATCGAGATACCATTACCCGATAAGCAGGGTAGGCTAGAGATACTCCAGATACATACAAGGAACATGCCATTAGCAAGCGATGTAGACCTTGAAAGACTAGCTGAAATGACTCGGGGCTATACTGGTGCCGACCTAGCAGCACTAGTAAAGGAAGCAGCCCTGCATGCCCTACGACGCTACCTGCCAAAGATCGATCTAAGCGAGGATAGGATACCACCCGAGGTCCTAGAGGAAATGGAGGTAAGAATGGAGGACTTCATGACAGCCCTAAGAGAGATAGTGCCTAGCGGGCTAAGAGAGATCTATATTGAGGTTCCTGAGGTTCATTGGGATGATATTGGTGGGTTGGAGGATGTTAAGCAGCAGCTTCGCGAGGCTGTTGAGTGGCCACTAAAATACCCAGAAGTATTCAACCGCATGGGCATCGAGGCTCCCAAGGGTGTGCTCCTCTTTGGTCCTCCGGGTACTGGTAAGACTATGCTTGCTAAGGCAGCCGCGACAGAGAGCGGAGCCAACTTCATAGCAGTAAGAGGACCAGAAATACTAAGCAAATGGGTAGGAGAATCAGAGAAGGCGATAAGAGAGATATTCAGGAAAGCAAGACTGCATGCTCCAGCAATAGTATTCTTCGACGAAATAGACGCAATAGCTCAGACAAGAGGGTTCTACGACACAAGCGGCGTGACCTATAGGATAGTTAACCAGCTACTCGCAGAGCTTGACGGTATTGAGCCGTTGACCAACGTGGTCGTGATAGCTGCTACCAATAGACCCGATATACTAGACCCAGCACTACTAAGACCAGGAAGATTTGATAAGATAATCTATGTGCCACCACCAGATACACGTGCAAGGCTAGAGATACTAAAGATACATACCAGGAAGATGCCACTAGCAGAGGACGTGGATCTAGAGCTACTTGCCCTTAAGACAGAAGGCTACAGCGGAGCAGACATCGCTGCTCTTTGCCGCGAGGCAGCACTCCTAGCACTACGAGAAGATATTAACGCGACACGAGTCCACATGAGGCACTTCATGAAGGCACTAGAGGTTATAAGACCGTCAATAACGGCTGACATGGTGAAGTTCTACGAGGACTGGTACAAGCAGGCAAGGCAGCAGCTGCCTGGAAGCAAGCTCGTGCAAACAAAACCGTTAATATTCACCTAGTATGTACCCAGCTACTTGGCTAGTATTAATTACAAATGGGGATACTATTTTACCTAATCTTGGAGACAACCTTACTTTGGCGTGTCTCTCATAGCTGTGTCTCTTTTAGTCCCTAATCTATCCTATCTCTTGGTCACTAGCTTCGGTAATGAACATATCCGTATTGGAGCAGAGGAGGCGGGATGCATTATGGGCATAAATGGGTGGAGGAGTATACCGCTATACTATGCTATAGTAGAGGAGCTTGAACGAAGAGGTGGTAGCGCAAAGGATATCGATATATACCGTGCTCTTAGAGACAAATATGATTTATCTTTCTCGGAGTTCCTTAAGGAGTTAATGAAGCTAGAAATGCACGGCGTTATACGTGTCGAGGTTCTTAAGGAGAATCTTAGGAATGTTGAGCTTATAGCCAAGCCTTAAGAAGCAGTACTTGTTTGAGCATATACTCGGGGCTAGCTGTGGGCGTTAACATAAGGGAAATAATTCCGCCCGAAGCCATAAAGACAATAGATCTTCCATTCCTCAAGTACAAGGTAGTTGCTATTGATGCCTATAATGCTCTCTATCAGTTCTTAACTGCTATAAGGCAGCCAGACGGCACGCCCTTAATGGATTCGAAGGGCCGTGTCACAAGCCATTTGAGTGGGCTCTTTTATCGAACAATTAACCTCGTGGAGAACGGCATAAAGGTCGTGTATGTGTTTGATGGGAAGCCGCCGGAGATGAAGTATGCCGAGATAGAGCGCAGGAAGAAGGTGAAGTCAGAGGCTGTTAAGAAGTACGAGGAGGCAATAAAGCGCGGCGACCTAGAGGCTGCTAGGAGATATGCCCAAATGGCTTCAAAGCTTACCGATGACATGGTGCAGGACGCCAAGAAGCTTCTCGAGGCAATGGGTATACCGTATGTACAAGCAAAGGCTGAGGGCGAGGCACAGGCAGCATACATGGCCAGGAAAGGTGATGCATGGGCAGCAGCGAGCCAGGATTATGACTCCCTTCTCTTCGGCGCGCCAAGGCTTGTAAGGAACCTGGCAATCACGGGGAGAAGGAAGCTTCCACGCAAGGACGTCTATATAGAGGTTAAGCCAGAGCTAATAGAGCTCGACGCGCTCCTCAAGGCACTAGGTATTACGCGTGAGCAACTCATAGCTATAGGTATACTTGTTGGCACAGACTATAACCCGGACGGTGTAAGGGGGGTAGGCCCGAAGACTGCGCTTAAAATGGTAAAAGCTCACAAGGATCCAGTAAAGCTTCTACAAAGCTTACCAAGGCACGAGTTCCCCGTAGATCCAGTAAAGATATACGAGTACTTCCTCAATCCTCCAGTGAACACTGATTATAAGCTAGAGTGGCGGGAACCCGATGAGAAAAAAGTATTCGAGATACTGGTTGAGGAGCACGACTTCAACCCAGAGCGGGTAAAGAATGCCCTAGAGCGCCTCAAGAAGGCTTATCGGGAGCATATAAAGGGTAAACAAACAGGGCTTGACGCCTGGCTAAGGAAACGATAGAGCCAACTATGCTTAAGGGAAATTTAGTACTCGTGGGGATGCCACCCGTGCTCTCCTATTAGGGGTACGAAGAGGACGGGTATCGTAGGCTTTACTTTTATCTCTCCATTCTCCTTCTTTTCGACAATGTACAGTACTTGTGAGTAACGATCACCAACAGGTACAACCATTTTGCCTCCGGGGCGAAGCTGGTCTATGAGAGGCTGGGGTATATCTGGTGCAGCAGCTGTTACAATTATTCTATCGTATGGAGCCTTCTCTGGGTAGCCCTTCGTGCCGTCTCCAACAATGACGGTGACGCGGTCAGCGTAGCCTGCCCGCCTAAGATTCTCCTGTGCCCTCTTAGCAAGCTCTGGTATACGCTCAATGGTGTAGACATGTCCCCACTTCTCCCTAGGCGCATCACTCGGCGCTACTATCTCGGCTATAACTGCTGCGTGATAGCCAGAGCCAGTCCCAACCTCAAGCACCTTCATCCCGACATCAAGGTCGGCGTACTCGCACATGAGAGCAACCATGTGGGGAGCACTAATCGTTTGGCCATGGCCTATGGGGAGCGGCGTATCCTCGTAAGCCAAGTGCCTCAAGTCCTCTGGTACGAACAACTCTCTCGGTACACGAAGCATTGCCTTCATTACCTTTTCCGACCTTATATACCCTTCCTCAACGAGTCTCCTAACTAGGCGCCGCCTAAGCTCCTCAAACCGCTGCATCGGCAGACCTTATCCCCGTGGTGTCTAGGAGGGCATTACTCTTCTTAACGCTTAGCTCACATAAGGAAACCGCGATAATGAATGCTTATGGGGCGAGGTCTCTGCCTTGGTGCCGGCTCTGTTGAGATGCCGGGGGCATCCCAACATTCAAGCATCGCATCCGACAACACTTGAGCTCGAGGAGGAATCATTCCTAACGATACGGGGCGATTGCATAGTATGTATTGAGTGCACCGGTGCAGATGAGCTTCGTAGGCTTGCAACGAGGAAGGGGCTCGCAAAGCTCTTCATAGTAGCGATGAATCCCTTCCTGAGCCCTTACATAGCCTATGCTATTGTTGATGGTTTTCTCCCAGCCAAGCAGGCCGAAAGGCTCATTGCGAGGAAGAGCGTTCATCGGGAAAACAGTGTCATTATCTGTTCATCGCTTAGTGCCTCAGAGCTGCCTAGCGACTTAAGGAAACTGCTTAGGAGCAATTATACCAAGTGCTATGCACTACTTGTCTCCTCTACCCTTAGCGACAACATCGACGCGGTATATGAACTTGCGGGGTGCATAGTCAAGGACACGAGTAGCGCTAATGGAGCCGGGGACGAGGCTTAGGGCCTCCTCTTGTGCCCGTGCCACGACATACACGTGTATAATGCATCCCCGTGGGCTGCAGAGCCTATGGGCCGTGTCGAGGAATTTTGTTGCGCTATGAGGAAGGTTCATTATAATCCTAGTAAAAACTGGTCTAAGTACCCTTGGTAATTCCTTAGCGTCCATGTTTAGTACCAGTATTGGTGTCTTGAGCTTCTTCTTGTTCAGCTTAATGGAATCCAGCATGGCTGAGACAGCCCATGGATTAGCATCATTAGCGACAACTAGCTCTGCTTTACCGAGCGCGCTTATGAGGAGAGAGAAGCCGCCTATGCCAGCAAACATATCGAGGACTATTTCCCCTGGAGCTACTCGGCTAGCAACCCGGTAGTGCTCAGCACTGAGACGCGGATTAACATAGACCTTCCCCAAGGGGACACGGTACACTAGCCCGTGTTCACGATATGTCGTTACCTCTATTCTCTCTCCTGCTAGGTGGACTAGTCTTTGAACCCGGTACTCGCCCTCAGTAACCTCCTTACCGTAAACAGCTCGTATGCCCCTAACATTCCTCAACAGCTCCTCGGCTACTTCTTTCTCGCGGCCCCTAATCTCATCACTTAGTGCCACTATCGCGACATCACCTACTACTGTGAAGGAGGCTGGGGGCTCCCACTTCTCGCGCGTCTCGCAACCAGCCTCGATGATCTCTACTACTCCTCTACATGCTGATAGGAATGTGTCACGCACATCAGTAGTATCCTTGGCACCCCTAACCGGGAACGTTGGGAGCACTGTCCTCGTGGGAGAGTACTCCTTAAGAGGCCTGGAGCCGCTTAACAATAATTGGTTATCCTTGAGGTAGCGGCGCAGTGCCTCGCCGCACCACGGTCCAGCTACTAGGCAGGTGCAGCGCTTCTGTCCTGGTGGCATTGTGATGCTCCGCCGCATAGCAATATTCGCGAGACCCGACTTAAGAGAATCCATTATGCTTGCTAGGCAGGTATATGAGAAGCTTGTGAGGCTTGGTGTCGATGTATATTATGATTTATCTGTGGCTGATAAGGCGGGTGGCCCCGGCATTGATCTGAGATTTGAGGATGTTGATGGTGTCGTCGTTATAGGGGGTGATGGTACCCTTCTCCGCCTACTTCAGCTCCTCGGCGAGAGAGCACCTATTCTTCACCTAATAAGGCTTGGGCATAGAGCATTCCTCTTCCCCGAGGAGCCTAGTACTGCTATCGAGAAGCTGAGGGACTTCGTATCCGAGAACTACTGGGTGGAGGAGCACAAGCGCCTAAGAATAGAGACCAACAGCTATATGGGCTTTGCCCTCAACGAGGCAGTAATAACAGCATTGGGCTCAAAGATAGTCTACCTAGACGTGAATGCGGGAGACGAGGTGCTCTACGAGAACCTAGCTGGCGACGGTGTTATAGTGGCGACACCTCTCGGAAGCACGGCATACAGCTACAGCGCTGGCGGTCCCGTGGTTCATCCTGCCCTAGACGCTGTTATTGTTACACCGCTTAACCCGATCAATAGGGACATGGGGCCAACAGTTCTACCGGGGGATGCCGCGCTAGAGGTAGTGATTAAGTATACTTTACGCCCGGTAAAACTAATAATTGATGGGGCGAAAGAACAGCTTCTCACAAGAGGAGCCCGGGTAAAGGCATCTCTCCAAGGCCCCCCCGTGCGTTTCGCTAGGTACACTAAGGGAGGGATGCTGAGACTACCATGGAAGAGAAAGTGTTCGTCCTAGATACAAGCGGGTTCATAGCCAGGTGGCCTCTCTACGCCCCCAGGGCAACAATATACACGACCAGTCTCGTGATAAGCGAGGTAAAAGACTCTGAGAGCAAACAAGGCCTAGAGATAGCACTTCTACTTGACCGCATTCACGTGCTTGATCCCAGGCAGAGCTATATCAAGCAAGTAATCCGTGAAGCGCGTAAGAGGGGGTTACATATATCATTGAGCAAGACCGATATATCGGTAGCAGCCCTGGCCCTTCAACTAAGAGAACGGGGACTAGAGGTAGAGGTTATAACAGATGATTACTCGTTGCAAAACCTCCTAGCCCTCCTCGGGATAAAGTATCGGCCGCTAAGAACCCGTGGAATAAGAAGAGTTGAGGAATACATAGTAGTTTGCCCGGCATGTGGCTATACGTCACGGAACCCTGCTGAGAAGACATGCCCTGTTTGCGGAACACCTCTCAAGCGTATAAGGAAGAAGGCTTGGAGCAAGAGCAACAAGACACAATTCTAGGAAAGTATGATTATTCACCGGGGCTAGCAGAGGTGCATGGCAAAAAGATACTCCTCATAGGTTATAGCGTGTTCTCGGGCTTTCAGCTAAATCCCTCCGAGGAGATAGTCACAGGGCTCAACAGCACTAGCATCAATGGGTACAGGGTTAAGGGCCTCGTACTCCCAGTATCCTATCGCTACGTCAAAGGCATGTTGCCGAGAATACTTGAGGAAGAGCAGCCAGACATAGCTCTAGGCATAGGGCTTGCCCCTAGAGCTACTAGGCCGGTGATAGAGCTCGCGGCTTCTAATGTTGCTAGCTTCCGTATACGTGACGAGGACGGGGCCCTGGTAGGCTATGAGTATGTAGCAGGTAGTGACTTAGAAGCTGTAAAAACAACACTGCCAGTAAGCAGTATCCTTGATGAGTGCCAGCGACGTGGCCTAGATATAGTGGCAGGTGTCAGTATTGGCACTTATCTCTGCGGCATAGCCGGCTACTACATAATGAAGTATGCAGAGACCCATAAGAGAATCGGGGGATTCATACACATACCTCCATCAACGGAGCTGGCTATGCGCCACGGGCTCCGGAACTTTGTGTCGCTAAGCACGCTCCTCGAGACAATTAAGTGTGTACTAGAGACGGTTACCGGGGCTTTACAAGCCTCGCAACAAAGTAGCCAGTAGCGCCATGTACATGTGGATGAACCCTTACCAAGTAATCAGCCCAAGTGCCTACTCCTTTGCCGAAAACACGGAGAGGAGGCATAACGAGCCTAAACCCTAGCTCCTTCACGGCGTACTGTATGTTTTCCTCGTTCTCTGAGAGAGTAACGGTGCACGTGGAGTACACTAGTACCCCGCCAGACCTTAGGAGGCCATAGGCAGCGCGCAGAAACTGTCGCTGATAAAGCGCGCTATTACGCACGTCTCGGTAACCCTTCTTATCCCATACCTTGGGTAAGACACCGAGGCTACTGCAAGGCGGGTCCAGGATAACATAGTCGGCGATTCCCTTGCCGAGCCTTATGTCAGCGTATCGTGAATCAAGCCGAATAACCTCTACACCGTTGTGTCCTAGCCGCCTAAGATTCTCGACAAGCCTCTTAGTCTTTGACGCGGAGTGATCGAGGGCGATGATGCGCGCCCCTCCCCTAACAAGCTCGTAGACATGTCCTGTCTTACCACCAGGGGCTGCACACATATCAACTATCACGCTGCCTGGCGCCGGGTCAAGTATACGCGCCACTAGCATTGAGGATATACTCTGCTCATAGATGAGCCCGTTCCTGGCCCAGACTGTGTCGCGGAGACTAGGAACGCTGTAGAGGGGCCTAACGTTCTCTGCAACAAGGCCTCTTCCCCTGCGCAGGCTGTGAAGGAACTCTTTTACTATAACTGCGTTAGCTACAACGACACCGTTCTCGGCCCTCACAGTAACCTCTACGCCGGGTTTGGCACAGTCATCGATGCTTCTAACACCCGGGGCATATACGTGAGCCCCCATCATTATGCTCTCAGCGGCCTTCTTGTCAACAACTATGTAGCAACCTGTATCCCTAACACGTTGCGGACCCCTAACTGGGAGCCAAAGAGCCTCCTCGAGGAACTCATCGCGATAAACCATGTAGCCCCGGTCCCTCATGTCGTCAAGCAACTCACCCGGATCAATCCTTAGCATATTGACGCGTACGTAGTACCGAGCAGGAGGCCTCTGAATAGCGTCAAGGAAGGCTCGGAGCCCGTGAGCACCATAGACTTGGCGAAGCTCAGCTAGTAGCTGTTCATCGTAGCACAGCGTGGTACACTTCATCCCCGGCAACCCTAGCGCTCGTCCCTCTCGGCTTTGGTGGCTAGCATGGGGCTAATTAAGCTACAATGCATAAGTGATGCAGGATAATGAATACTGGAAGGAAGAGGTATTTGAGCAGAAACAGAGACTAGGTGGGGTCATCTCAAAGAAATACTTTTTGGTAGTGTCTTATCTCTAGTGCACTCCTAGATACGCCTTTATTATCTCCGGGTTCTCTGCGAGCTCCTTGGCGGGGCCTTCCATCCTTATCCTGCCGGTTTCTAGGACGTAAGCATAGTCGGCGATGTTTAGCGCGTAGTGCACGTTTTGCTCAACTATGAGTATGGTTAGTCCTTCTTCGTCGCGAATCCTCTTAACGAGGTTCATTATCTCGAGGGCAAGCTTTGGTGCAAGGCCGAGACTAGCCTCGTCTATCATTAGTAGCCTCGGTAGCGCCATGAGTCCGCGTGCTATTGCTAGCATTTGTTGCTCTCCGCCGCTTAATGTGCCAGCTTTCTGGTTTAGTCGCTCCCGGAGCCTGGGGAAAATGTTGAAGACTCTCTCAAGGCTCTCCTGTATCTTCTGGCGGGCGCGCTGATTATAGGCACCCATGAGCAGGTTCTCGTAGACAGTCATTTGCGGGAAGATTCCTCTACCCTCTGGTACTAGCACTATGCCTTTCTCTACTCTGCGGTAACTGGGTAGCTTTGTTACGTCTTCTCCCGCGAACACTATTCTCCCTTTCCACGCTGGAATTATACCGACTATGGCTCTCAGAGTAGTGGTTTTACCCGCGCCGTTGCTTCCTATGAGCGCTGTTATGCTTCCCTTCTCGACCTGCATCGATACATCCCAGAGTACGGGTATCTTGCCGTAACCTGTGTGGAGCCTCTCAACACTAAGTATTGCTGTCATACAGAATTCCCTCTCTTCACCCCTTCTTCTTGAATCTTTTCACAAAAGCGAGGGCAAGCTTCGGGTCACCGAGGTACGCTTCTATTACCTTTGGGTTCGTCGCTATCTCCTCCGGTGTTCCCTCTGCAAGTTTCCTCCCGAGATGCAGTACTACTATTCTGTCGGCGATCTCCATTACGGCGTGCATTACGTGCTCTATCATTACTATTGTGAGGTTGAACTCCTTTTTCGCTAGCTTTATCTTCTCGAGCATATATGATACCTCGGCTGGGTTTAGGCCTGCAAGAACCTCGTCTAGTAGGAGTAGGCGGGGTTGCCTAGCAAGAGCTCTTGCAAGCTCTAGCCTCTTCTCTAGGGCCACGTTTAGCTGGGCAGCAAGCATGTGTGCATGCTTATCGAGGCCAAGGAATTCTAGGATTCGCTTAGCCTCCTCAGCAGCCTCTAGGTCGCTTAGCCGCCTATTAGAGAACTTTATCGAGACCAACACGTTCTCGTACACGGTGAGGTCGGGGAAGGGTTTTGGTATCTGGAAAGTGCGCGCTACTCCGAGTAGTGCTATGCGGTGCGGAGGCCACCCTGTCACGTCCTTCCCGAAGATGATTACCCTGCCCTTGTCGGGCTTATAGACCCCGGTAATTACGTTAAAGAGCGTTGTCTTACCAGCACCGTTGGGGCCTATTAGGCCAAGTATTTCTCCCTCCTCAACACTCATAGATACTCCCTGAAGTGCTCTTACTCCCCCAAAGCTCTTGTGTATGTTCTCGACCTGGAGCACGGGCACAAAGCATCACCTCCTCGAGGCCTTTATTCTAGTAGGAAGCGTAGCTTCGTGCTCTTGATCCGTAGCCATCCAATAATCCCCATTGGCAATAGCTCCGCTATGACTGCTATAGTTGCGCCAAATATCACTAGGTGTAGCGATGGGAAGCTCGTCAGAAATGCCGTCTTCACGGCATGGTATATTGCTGTACCAGTTATTGTACCTAGTACCGTGCCTGCTCCCCCGAGCATCGTCGAGATTATTGCCTCAATGCTTAGCCCTAGGTTGAAGAATTCTCCGGGCAGTACTATCATGCGTTTCCAGGCTATTATTGCTCCTGCCAAGGCTGGTGTGATAGAGCTGAGCACGAATGCAAGTGTCTTATACTTCCAGGTATTGACGCCTATTGCCTCAGCAGCGTCCTCGTCCTCCCTAATAGCTCTTAGTCCTGCGCCGAACTTGCTCCTAGAAACATATAGGTTGATGAGCAGCCCGAGCGCCACGACGCCTACTAGGAGGAAGTATGCTATGTAGTGGACAGCCATTAGGCCGTGATACCCGGCTATTGAGTAGCCACGGTAATAGGTAGCTGATAGCTGTAGGCCCTCGCTACCACCTAGGTAGTTCACGTTAGCCGCTACTACCCGGAACGCCTCAAGCACAGCTATAGTCGCTATTGCGAAGTAGGCGCCCCTGAGCCTTAGCACTATGAGGCCTATTAGGTACGCAGCCCCCATAGCCGCCAGTACAGCGGCTAGCATCGCTAAGTACACACTAACTCCGTGATAGTACATCAGTATCATGGCAGTGTAGCCGCCTATGCCGTAGAAGACAGCGTGCCCGAAGCTCACGTACCCAGTGTAGCCGAGTATGACATTGAGCCCAAGCACTATGGAGAACAACACCATGAAGGTGGTTATTGTTTCGCGGTAGTAGCCTAGGCTCTCAGAGTACAATGACCCGATGCCGAGGCCCAGTAGCACGGCTATCACTAGTGCAACGGTTAGGTTGGTTATTAAGCGGCCACGCGCTAGTTGACGAAGTATCTGTGCAGCCTCCATTAGCACCACCCCTTGGCTCTAGAGCTTTGCGAACAACCCGGTTGGCTTTATGACGAGCATTATGATGAGCAGGAGGAATGCGACAAGGGGGCCCCAGCTACCACTAGCCACTATGCTCGTTAGCTGCTCCGCTACGCCGAGAATCATGCCTCCAATAAGGCTTCCGAGAGGGTTCCCGAGGCCACCTAGCACAACTATTGTGAACGAGTATAGCTCGTACTTGCTACCAGTCTCCGGGGTGAAACTGTATGCGAGCGCTAGTAGGGTCCCAGCGGTTGTCGCGAACAATACCCCGAGCGCGAACGTCAGCATCAATATCTTTGTTACGTTTACTCCCATGAGTGCAGCCGCTTCCTGGTTCATAACTACTGCTCTAACAGCTCTACCGAACCACGTCCGGTATATGAGAACGTAGGCGCCAATAGCTATCGCCGCGGCCACAATGGCTCCTATGATCTGTATAGTCATAATGGGTACGTGTCCGACCTCTATCACGCTAGACTCGACAGGTAGTGTGCGTGCAATACCGCCGAACTTTAGCTCGAGAAGCCCGAGGATTATGAGCCCGAAGCCGAAGGTAGACAAGAGGCTCGCTAGCTCTGGACCACCTAGTACGCGGTGAACAAAGAGATAATAGGCGACAACACCGACCACGAAACCAATGAATAATGTTAGTAGAATAGAAGCCAGTAATGGCACGCCATGCATTACTGTCAAGAGATAGGCCAGGTACATGCTCATCGCTATTAGCGCGCCATGGCTGAGATTAACAACTCTGAGTATGCCCCAGATAATGCTGAGCCCGAGAGCGGCGAGGCCATAGAGGCTCCCAACAACTAGTCCAGCGACAAAGCCTCCCAGTAACAAGCTTCCCGAGACCAATCCGCCGACACCCATGCCCTGAACTTAACGATACATGGTGCATACTGTGTACTCGTAACGTGTTTATCGAGTGTAATTAACGAAAGTAGATAAGATACATTGTTTTAAGAAAAATTGTATGAGGGATAGATACTACTTGTTCCAGGGTATCGGGTATATAGGCTTAGCTTGTGCAGCTTCCTCAGGATACACTATGACCTTCACTAGCTTGCCGTTCTGCTTCTGCCACTGCACCAGCACCATCTTGTGACCTATCTGTAGCCCGTGCTTGTCGGCGCCGCTGTAGAACTTTATGTGGCCCCAGAACGTCATTAGGTCGAGGCTGTCTAGTAGCTTCTTAGCCTTCTCAGTATCTAGTCCAACGTGCTCTATGACGTACTGGAGTAATAGTCCAGCGGCATAGCCGCCGGCTGCATGGTATCCTGGGAGTTTTCCGTACTTGCTCTTATAGGCGTTGACGAACTCCTCGACAGTGGGCCCGTACCATGGTATGCCTAGCTTCTTCGCAGACTCTGGGCTGTACTTTACGCCAGGCTCCCACTGGCTGGGGCCAATAACGCCGAGAGCAGCGTCTCCTAGCTCGGCGAAGGCGGGCTCAGGTGGGGCAACTAGTATAGCGACGTATTTCAGTGTCTTTATCTTTGCCTGATATAGCTGCTTTACCAGGTTGAAGCCGTCTTGGAAGTGGCCTCCACCGAAGATTGCTGTCGCGCCAGAGGACGATATCTTGGCGATGTATGTTGAGAAGTCAGTGGTTCCCGGCGGGTAGTAGTCCTCATACACTATTTGGAAGCCCTTCTCCTCTAGGTACTTCTTCGTAGCGGCTGCCACCGACTTGGCGAACTTGCTGTTCTCGAAGAGCAGTGCCACCTTCTTGTTGTTCGGGTCAAGCTTCATGAGTAGCTCGACAGCCGAGGTCATGTACCTGCTGGCTGGTGTGTATAGCTGGTAGACGTATTGGTACCCCTTAGTGAATATGGAGTCGCTAGCAGCGCCAGTAGCTATCATAATCTTATGGTAACTATCAGTGACAGCGGCTGCAGCGGCAGTCAAGCCACTGCTATACGGGCTAATAAGGTAATCAACCTTGTCACTAGTAATGAGCTTCTGGTACAGCTCCTGCACACGCGCACTCTTGGACTCGTCGTCATAGTAGATTAGCTTAACCTTACAAGTCCTCCCATCGGGCAGCTTTATGCCGCCCTTAGAGTTAACCTGCTCAGCCCAGAGCTTGATTCCTTTGAGCTGCTCCGAGGACTCCTTCTCAAGCTTACCAGTAAGGGAAGCAGTGAACCCTATCTTAATCACACAGCCACCAGCGCCACCACCAGCTGCAGTGGTCGTGGTTGTTGTTGGCTGTGTTGTCGTTGTTGCTGGTGGTGCTGTTGTTGGCGAGGTGGTTGTGGTCTTGCCGCCACCCTTAGACGCGTAATAATACGCTACACCCGCGATAATAACGATGATGATCACGGCTATGGATATCCAAACAGCTGCCTTAGACGCCAAGACCTACCACACCCCATGAAAAAGAGTTCCTTGTCTATGTAAACACCCCGCCCCCCGGGGTTTTATCATTAGCCCTACACAGCATCCCACAAAGTAACATATTCA
Organism: Pyrodictiaceae archaeon; assembly: GCA_027028845.1. Classification (GTDB taxonomy): domain Archaea; phylum Thermoproteota; class Thermoprotei_A; order Sulfolobales; family Pyrodictiaceae; genus Pyrofollis. Next base: position 15,836 of record JALVHV010000025.1, read on the forward strand.
TGAAACGAATTAAGTAACACCCACTAGAGAAAATAAAGACAAGGAACAAGACCAGGCCAAGCAAGGATCAAGAAGACCCCGTTGTAAAGAAAACCTAATAACCACGAACCAGGGACAAAAAGGAATCCACGGAAAACCCCCAGCCAGGGGCCACAAAGGGCCTCCATCCAAACGGCCCCAGGCTGGGCCCGTAGCTCAGCCAGGATAGAGCGCCGGCCTCCTAAGCCGGTGGTCGGGGGTTCAAATCCCCCCGGGCCCGCCA
>JALVHV010000026.1 GCA_027028845.1 Pyrodictiaceae archaeon
GTAGTCTACTAGGTATTTTGCTGTTAGTTCTACTCCTAGGCTTCTCCGTAGTAGTTCTTTGGGGGCGTAGGTTGCTCCCCATTGGTGTATCTTTTCTCTTAGCCATTTCCTTATCTCTGGTAGTCTTAGTTCTCTTAGCTGGTTTGCCTCTGGGCCCCCCATTTTTGCCCACATTGTTGCTGCTACTACGTTGCCTAGGGTGTAGGTTGGGAAGTATCCTATGCTTCCGTGGCTCCAGTGTATATCCTGTAGTGCTCCCTCTGCGACGTTTCTTGGTCTCACTCCTAGTAGTTCTTCTATCTTGTTGTCCCAGTACATTGGTACTTCTGATGGGGGTAGTGTTCCCTCTATTAGTTTCTTCTCTATGTCGAAGCGTAGGTATATGTGAAGGTTATAGGTGACCTCGTCCGCGTCCACCCTTATGAGGTCCGGCCTAACCGTGTTTACGTATCGGTAGATCTCTACCGGGTCGTAGCTCTTTGTGTAGCCTATGTGCTTGTCTAGTCTCTCCTTGAGCCACTTGATGAACCATGGTCCGCGGCCTACTATGTTTTCCCAGAACCTTGACTGGCCCTCGTGTATCCCCATACTCACGCCGCCGCCTATCGGGGTGTGGGCTAGCCTTGGGTCTACCTGTAGCTCGTAGAGTGCGTGGCCGTACTCGTGTACTAGGCTATAGACTGCTCGCTTGATGTCGCGGCCCTCGTACCTAACTGTTATCCTGACATCGTTTACCCCCATCTCTATGGTGAATGGGTGTGCTGATTCATCTACCCTGCCACGGTTCCACGGCCACTCGAACCCATCTAGTATGTCCCTTATGAGGCGGCGAGCAGCCTCGATGTCGTACTCCTTCTCCTCTAAGGGGTGGTGCTCTGGGTAGAAGCCCTTAGAGCGTATAGCTTCCAGTATTCTCTTAGTGGCTGGGACTAGCTCGTTGAATACCTTCTCAACGTCTCTTGTGCGGAGGCCTTCCTCGTATAGGTCTAGTAGTGCGTCGTAGGGGTGCTCCTCGTAGCCTAGTTTCTCTGCCTTCTTTCTCTGTATCTCGACTATTTGCTCTAGGTAGGGTTTGAATAGGCTGAAGTCCGCTTTTTTCTTGGCCTCTTTCCAGACTACTGTTGCCTCGCTAGTGACTTTTGCTTCTCTTCGTACGAGCTCCTCTGGTATAGCTTTGGCTATCCTTATGGATCTCTTCATTACCCTTACTACGCCGCGCTCATAGTCGTTGAGCGCGTCTATGTCTTTCTCTGCTTGTTCTACTAGTTTCTCTAGCTCGGGGTCCTTGACTAGTCGCTGGCGGAGAGCTTCTAGCTCCTCGAATGCCTCTGAGCGGTCACTTATCCCGTCTCTCGGCATGTAGGTTTCTAGGTCCCAGCTCATCAGCGCCATTGCGTGGCCAAGGGCCCATATACTCCTATACTTTGATATTATTTGCTTGATTGCCTCGTGTCTGAAAATCTCGTTGGCGCTCAACGAGGCACACCTCTCTAGAACAAGGGCTACGGGGTTTACCCATGGTGTTTGCTCGCTAGATGGGTTCATTGCTAATAAGTACTTCTGCGGGTATTACTGCTAGCACTATAAACTGAAGCTTTTTCGGAAATGATTACGGATAGTTCTTCGAGGAGAGGAATATACAAGAGGGGGCACTCGCATGCTTCTCGCCGAGGAACAATCCCGGGAAAGGGGATAACACGCCTTGAGAGCCTTGTCCAAGACACTAGCTATCAGTGTCCTCGTCGCAGTCATAGTTGTAGCTGGTATAGCAGCCTACTTATTAATGAGCAAGGGCTCCTCTGGCACGAAGGGAGAAAAAGTGACCACGACAGCGACGCAGCAGCCCAGTCTAGAGGCATGCCTAAAGGGTCCATCAGCCATAATAGTGTATGAGAACGGTGAAAAGGATTTCGCAGACACTCTTCTCCAATACGTCGAGAAACAATTAGCAAACAATCTACCACCAAATACAAAGTTCTGTGCACTCAGCGCCGAGGAGACCGGGTTAACGAGCCTCCCCTTGTACCCAGCACTAGTATTCAAGATAAACACGGATGAGATAAAAGGCAAGCTCCGGGACTTCGTTCTCAACGAGACACTGCCCGGCGGCTACATACCGTTCAGATATGATTACTTCGCCTCCTTCGCTACCCAGCTAGGAATGTACCTCGGCAAGGGAGCGCCAAAGTACACCCACGAGGCAAAGATAATAATAGTTAACGGCGACGCCCCGGGGACACAGGTTAATGAGAAGTACCTCGGAGCCGCTAAGGGTAGGCTCGCTGTAGTTCTCTCAGCCATCTTTGTCGCAGATATAAAGGATATACAAGTAGTTAACAAGCCGCCCGCAAACATTGTGCCGGATGAGTATCCTGCTGTCTACGCGGAGAGCAGTGCCGACCTAGCAAAGTATAATCCCGATCTCCGGGAAGTAGCGCCAGGCATATACTATGATTACAAGGATAGCCTCGCAGAGCTGCTAGCTGGGCTAGGCCTCGTACCGGCCGCGCTAATTAAGTACAAGCCAATACCGTATCTAGACAAGCACCCCGCGCTAGGCAGCGGCAAAATACACATAGCTATCTTCGACGACATAATGTGCCCCTATTGTGCAAGACTCTACATCAACGTCATGCCCAAGCTAGTAGAGTACGCCAAGAACAACACTGTTACAATCCATATACTTGACCTACCAGTGCACCAGTCACAAGAGGCACTAGTGTTCCACAAACTCATGCTGTGCTACTACAACAAGACGCACGACGCCTGGAAATACTATGAAATATTCCATGATACCTATAAGCAGCTCTATAGCTACATACTCAGCGGCAAGGCTGAGCAAAAGCTAGCAGATATAGTGAAGAAGCTCAGAGAGGAATTGAACACCACGGAGCTATGCCCTGCTGCAAAGTACGTAGAGTTATCGATCCAGCACTCACAGGACGTTGGTATACGAGGCGTGCCGGGGATAGTAATCTGGAAGCAGGGCGGGAAGTACATGCTAGTAGCTATGGGGTACCACGACATAGGCTGGTTCACGGAGGCTATTAAGTGGATGGAGACACACTAGCTCATTTTAGCAATATCTGCTTCATCGTTCTCGCGTTCTCGAGCATCCAGTGATCGTTGTTGAAGAAGACGTAGATGCGGCGGGGATGCAGGCCTAGAATTTTCTCCGCTAGCTCGGCGAGCTCCTCTACGCTATAATCATGGGCATACCAGTATAGCCTCCCATGTATCCTGAGATACACTGTGTCGTTGCTACGCTCTATGTACGTGCCTATAGGAGCATCTATAGAGACAAAGGTGGCGCCTAGCTCCCTGCATAGCTCCACGCCTCTCCCAGTATCGAGCCACGATGAGTGGCGGAACTCAATCGCTAGTCTCTCGCCGAGCCCCGTATAGTTAGCAAACCTCCTCAATCTATCCACGTACTCTTCTCTCGCATCGAAGCTCGGGGGGAGCTGCAGCAAGTAGAAATCAATAATTCTCTCCTTCTCCATTGGCGTGAAGAGTTCGTAGAAACGGTTCCATATCGGCAGGGCTTTCTCGTTCAAGCGCCGCGTATGGCTTATGGAGCGATGGATCTTTATGCTCCATCTTAGCTCCTTGCCCTTCCTAGCCCATGACCTGACTTGGTTCGGGTACGGGAAGCGATAGAAGGAAGCATTGAGCTCAACGGCGTTGAGCCCGCTGTGTTGCACGTACCAGTCTAGGTTACCGCCTAGGTTCCAGTCATATAGCCAGCCAGACGTCCCGACATAAACCTCGGGCATCCCGGGAGAGACCCGTGTACCCGGGAATAATGGGTGCAAAGAATAGTATTGTTTGTGGCGTCACTCTCTTGGCGCTATTGCTGCTACTCTGGGTAAACATGCACGTCTAGACCGTGTTCTCTCAGTATTGTAGCGTATCTCTCCATGTGTAGCCTAGGCGCCTTTCTAACTATCTTCTGCCGAGGCGGCGCGTATACGGTGTAGAGGTTGACTCTGTCCGGGCTAATCTTCTCAGCTAGGCTTGCTAATTGTTCCGCGTCCCAGAACCAGTAGTTAGTAAGGCCATCGGTCTCGAGCAGTATTACTTGTAGAGCTATTGTGCCGTGGAAGAAGCCGCGGAGCATAGCTAGGCACTCCAGTATATTGTGTAGCTCTATGCCGGGCGCCGGCTGATTTATTACGTGGAACTTCCAGGGCACCACTGTATCCAGCTTGGCCTCTACGTGGTCAAGGTATGGGAGGGCCTCGCGCACAGCTGGGCTGCAGAGCCTCGAGGAGTTAGTGAAGAGGCCAAGGCTTATCCCTAGCCCTTTACCATCTATGTATTCTCGTACTGCTTTCACTATCTCGGCGAAACGTGGATGAAGCGTTGGCTCGCCATTACCAGAAAAGTCTATTGCTTGCAGCTTCTCAGCATCGCTGCCCAGTCTCTGAAGCGCGTGGTAAAGGGCTCTAATCACCCTGCCTGGGTCTAGGCCTGCCTCGTCCCTCTCAACGCTAACTAGGTGGCGCTGGGCTCCGCCGCGGAAACAGTATATGCAGTTAAAGCTACAGATACTTGGTCCTGGGAACAAGTTTATTCCAAGCGAGAAGCCTCTACGCCTTGAGTACAGGGGCCCGTAGACTATGGCTATCCTTGATAAGGCTCTCCCACTTGGTTCGCGGTAGTCAGCGAACTCTACTATTCTCCGCGGGGCACTCAACCCGGCTCTCCTCGCTGAGGCTTTTTCGTTGCTCCTTAGCCGTGTTTCGTTTGCCAAGACCCTCCTATCTATTAACCCCCAGTAATCATGGAAATGGCTCGGTAATTGGGAGGAGCACTTCACCATGGCTAGGCCCGCTTCTCCTGGCTACTCCCCGCTTTTCAGGAGAGCAACTGGTATGTGGGATGCCTCTAGGCTTAGGCGGTTCGAGACGCGTGACATAGTTAGGCGGCTGGGTGTCCTTAACCGGGAGCACGTAGTCATTAATGGTTATCCTGTGCATCACCCTGTCACAGTGTTTAACTCAGCTGTCACTGTCGAGAGAACAGAGGAGGGAGAATTCCTCGTACTCTATGCCAGGATAGTGGCCGGGTACTATATGTACGTCTCCAGCGTAATAGAGATACCTATACCCCTCGAGGATATCCACAACGGTGACATAAACCTCAACATCTACACCGGGAGGATAGTTGTTTACCCATCGACGCGCTACGACCTATGGGGGGCCGAGGATCCCAGGGTCTACCAGCTAGAAGGAGACAAGAGACTCTACATGACGTACACGGGGCGCACTGTTAACTACTTCCGGCCCGGGAACGAGCGCACACTACCAGTAACAGCCGTGCGGGAAGAGGGAGACGACGGCCAGCCCAGGTGGGTCAAGATACACGCCTACACACTTGCCGGGGGGCTGCAGAAGCACCTCGTGAGCAACAAGGACGCCTTCCTCTACAAGCAGGGCGATGAGCTGTACCTCTTCCAGCGCCTCCACATGGATAACGATGAGTTCTTCACAGTAGTAAGCAAGCTACCAAGCAGCATCGTGGAAAAGAGGAGAGATGATGGCTGCCCGGAGCGAGTAGAGGTAAGCGACGGGTTCGAGGTCCTACGCCCCGCCGGGTTCGAGACAAAGATTGGCTGGTCAACCCCGCCCATAAGGACTGGGCGGGACAGCGTCGTCGTACTGCTCCACGGGGTTG
>JALVHV010000027.1 GCA_027028845.1 Pyrodictiaceae archaeon
AAAGACTCATGATGGTTCTAAGAGCATATCAGGTTTATTTCCGGAAGCTCGCCTTCGAGCAACTACCCGCGATAGTTGAGAAGTACCTGGGCCCAGCGGGCTTCGGCATAGTGGCTGACGCGCTGGCCGAGGCAACTATAGCAGCGCTACCCGGCCTAATAGAGGCCACTAAGGGCCTCGTAGAAGTACCCCAGGGCGACTACCTCAAGGTGCTCGAGGTACACTACTCATGCCACTCAGCCGCCCGGGAGATAACCGGGGACACCTCGATAGGCCTCTTCAAACCAGTAAGAGTCAACGAGAACAGGCTCGAGCTCGTGAGCGAGAAGTGTCCCTTCAACGCCAAGGGCTTACAGCTCGCAGCATTCGCAGGAGTAGTCGCCGGGGTTCTACGAGCCCTAGGTGCGAGAGCTGTTGTAGCTAGGCATGTTGAGGCAAAGAAGTATCTCAAGCCCGGCGAGTACATCGTCTACACGGATAAGCATGGCACCGAGGGCTGCAAAATAGTAGTAGAAAAAATCTAAATATCACATAATATTATTTATTCAAGGCGTTTATTTACGCCGTAAACACCGTTTATAGTAGATAGGGAAACTAGGTGCGAATCACATAGGCGCTAACAATTAGTTGTTAATGAAGCGTTGTAAACCCTGTTTACCTACGTAATAAATGGTATTGTTTGTTAGGGCCGATTAATAATTAGCAAAAACCGGAGACTATTCCTTGCCTAAGCTAGACTCCGAACCCATAATAAAACCCGAAGACAAGGAGACCAAGAAGAAAAAAGAGGCTCTCTTTGCGCTCGCGGATAGGCTCCGAGAAGCAGCAAAGGAGAAGAGGAAACACATCAAGGAGGAGGGCTTCAAGGTAGTAGTTACTGGCAAGGGTGGTGCAGGTAAGACAACTATATCAGCTCTTCTTGCGAGAATACTGGCTAGGAGGGGGTATCGCGTACTAGCTGTTGACGAGGACCCGCAGATTAATCTCCCCAATGCCCTTGGCCTGCCAAAAGAGGTAGCGGATAAGATCGTTCCTCTCAGCCGCAACGTGGACTACATAGAGGAGAAGACTGGTGCTAGGCCCGGCGAGGAGTGGGGAGTATTCCTAATAGTCAACCCCGACGTTAGTGATGTCATTGAGCGATTCGGGGTCCAGGGCCCCGATGGAGTAACAATCCTAGTTATGGGTACGGTTGTCCAGGCTGCCACTGGCTGCCTCTGCCCAGAGAACGCGCTGCTTGCAGCCGTAATGGACTACCTTGTTCTAAGGAAGGGTGAAGTAGTCATAATGGATACTCAGGCAGGGCTCGAGCACTTCGGCAGAGCCATAGCCAAGGGCTTCAAGCAGAGTGTGGTAGTGAGCGAGCCTACGCACAACAGTATGCAGGTAGCCGCGCATGCAATGAGGCTATCCCATGAGCTCGGCATACCCTATGTGCATCTTGTCTTGAACAAGGTGCGCAGCGAGAAGGAGGTTGACCGTGCTCTTAGGCTGGCCAAGGAGTTCCAGGCACCTGAGCCTACAAGCGTGGTCGTTGTACCATATGACCCGATAGTACTTGATTACGAGCCAAATGTTGGGCCATTACTCGATATGGATCCGAAGCCCGAGATAGTTAAGGCGGTAGAGCATTTAGCGGATTTAGTCGAAAAATATGGAAACATGTAACCGGAATACCTAAATCACTGCATACACCACATCTATTTTTACCGAGTATTCCCGGAAAGGGTGCTCATTATCTTGCAGCAACCACAGCAGTTACTCCCTCTAAACAAGCTAAGGGAGAGATGCGACCCAGCATGCATAGCTAGAGTCAATGCATCCATTAAGCTCATAGAGGCCTTCCGGGCCTACTTTGAGTCGCTTGCCTACTACGAGATACCGGATTTCCTTGACAGAATTCTTCCCCGCGAGACAGCGTTCTACATGATAGCCGAGATGATGGCCAGGGCAACGGAGCGAGTCTTCCCCATACTCATAAGAATAATGGAGGATCTTAGGGGAGGCCCCCTACCTGGTCTCGAGAAGCGTGGCCTTGATAGACTCCTCATACACAATCATTGCCATGGACAGATGGCGGAGATACTAGGCCATCCCGTGGTAGTATTTAATGCTGTCAAGGAGAGTGATAAGATAGTTTTCTATAACTCTAGGTGTCCATTCGAGAAGGAGAAGAAGCGTAGACCACTCATATGCGCTGTATGCCTTGGAGTGATCCTTGGCTCTGTTCGGTTCCTTTTAGAGAATAAGCCAGTATACCTGGTGCGTACTAAGAAGGAGCTGGGCTCTATCCCTCCCGGGGCTATTGTTATTCACCAGACTAGGCGTAGCAGAGGGTGTCGCATAGAGGTGTATGAGAAGTGAGCCCGTATGGTACCAGTTACTGGGATGACGAGGATAAGCTAATGGCGCCCTGCGAGGAGGCCGCGAAGGATATATTACCAGCGATAAAAGCAGCCATAGCTATTATACTGAGGGAGCACTATGGCTATAGCATAACGAGGCTAGCTAAGATACTCGGCGTGACCCCCACAGCTGCGCAGAACTATCTGAACGGTAAGCGTGGCGGAGCCTACTTGAAGCTCCTCTTAACTATCCCGGAACTTAGAAGCGAGGTAGAGGAAGCAGCTGAGGCAATAAACCTCCTACGAGAAAAAGGTCACAGCGTCCGTACGGCTTCTTTCCTTCTTTGCAGGATATGCCGGGATGTACGCTACTACGTGGAGAAGAATAGGGCGGAATGTGACTTGGTTCTCCGTGGAGGTAGGAAGCGCTAGGCGAAAGGCTCTATTATTATCGGCGCGATGCCCATCATTATCATTGCGATGGAGGCTAGGGCTAGGCCAGCTACTAGGTAGTTCCACGCTATCTTGTGCGTGGTTGCTTCGCTTAGGGCGCGGTAGAGTAGCCACGAGGCAGCACTAATGTTAAGGAGGCTAACCAGGGCACCGATAATTATCGCCCACGTTGCTGTGCCTAGGAGCGCTGTAAGAGCTAGTACCTCGGAGCCAAAGAGCACGAGTCCCGGCAAGGGGAGAAGCAGTGCAGAGGAGGCAGCTAGGAGCAGTTTCTCGTCTCTACCAGCGCTGCTTAGATAAGAGTATGCCAACGCTGGTATGAGGCCAAGTGTGTGAGCAGCTGAGTAGAGTACTACAGCATTGGCTATTACTTGTGGCTGCGAAGCCGAGAACGTCACAGAGGCTATGAAGTTCATGTGCGCTATGCTTAGGTAGGCTAGTGCAGATACGTAGCTCGACTCGCTTATGTACCTGTGAGCTATGAGCAACGCGTATAGTGCCCCGGTGAGGCTCAGCGCGACGAGAGCAGGGAAGTAGCTGTATACGTTGTAGAGCCTTAACAAGGCTAGTCCATATACCCCCATCTTCACCATGAGCACCGACAGCATGGCTACCTGGGCAGGGTTCTCAGAGTAGAGCCTAGGGAGCCAGAAGTGGAACGGAAACACAGAAGCCTTGATCATGAAAGCTGCTACGAGGAGAGCAGCTACCAGGGTTCCTGCGCTACCAGTTAGCTGACTAATATGGCATAACGCGTCCGAGCCGACTTGGTGCAGGGCTAGCATCGTTGCAGCAGCTAAGAGGATGCCAGCTACCTGTGTATAGGCTAGGAATAGCAATGCAGTGTCCCTCCCCCCTCTCCGGTATGCTAGGTAGTAGAGTGGCAAGACAGTTGTCTCCCAGAACACGAGCATCCAGAACAGGTCAAGAGAGGTGAAGAACCCTATTAGGCCAAGCACTGTTAGCATGATAACCGCGTAGTCATTTTCATCAGCTATGTCTCTTATGAGCAGTACTGCTAGGAACGAGCCAAGCGCTATGACTGAGGCGAATACAGTGGAGAGCTTATTGAACGAGACCACTAGGGCCGGCATATGTAGTACCGGTATAGCGAACGATGCCCCGCCAAGACCCAGGATAATCACTATTATTGTAGCCGTTGCGCTCGCCGCTAACGAGTACAGCCATGCCCTCCTCCTCGAGGCTATCGACGCCAATGAACTAGCTATGAGCGCAACGTATAACAGTGAGTATAGGGTCTCAGCTACAACACTTTCCATATCTTCTCACCTCATCGGAGCAAATGGGAAGAGAACTATGAGCATAGCCGAGGCAAAAACAAGCACAAATAACGCCTGCTTACTAATCCCTTGGCTCGCGTTGAGCATTCTAAGCGCCTCGTAGTAGGAATAGGTGATTAGGGGTGTTGATACTAGTAGAGAGGCTAGTGCTGCAAGGAACCTAGCAGTGCTTGTAGCTGATGCTAGAACCACTAGTACCTTTGCTAGAAACGACGCAGCAGGGGGCAGCCCGGCTAAGCCGAGCAAGAGAGCAGCAACAAATACTCCGATACCCTTGCCGAGGACTGGCTCAGCATCCGTACTAGTTTCCCGGGAGTAGGCTAGGGCTATGAAGCCTGCTTCTCCGAGAACGTAGCAAGCAACATAGTATGCTAGGATACTATGCGACAGAGTGGTTACTGGTAGGAGGAATAATGGTATTGATAGGTGCGCTATCGAGCCATAGGCTAGCACGCTCCTAGGCCTTCTAGCAGAGGACGCACCCACCATGCTACTCCACAGGGCGGAGAGAAGCGCGACAGAATACACCGCGGCGTATACCGCCTCGTAGCCCTTAGCGGAGAGAGCCAGTAACAAGTAGAGCACGGGTATCTTTGGCGCCGTGAACGCGGCGAGTACTCCTGGTAGAGAAGCCTTCTCCACAACATCGACGCCCCAGAGGTGCAGCGGCACTATAGCGAGCTCCAGCAAGGAACCCATAACTATTATCGCGTAGGAGTACTCGTTCCCGTACCCGAACAACCCAATGGCTATGAGCACGGTAGCCATAGAACTAGCTACGAAGAACTCTAGCGCTGCATCCCTAGCCTCCTCGCGGGAACCCAGAGCTATCGCTGCATAGGACGCAGCTATGCTCGTCTCAAGCCCTAGTAGGAACACCACAGGATTCTCAGGCCTGGCTAGAGCAACTATAGCGCCAGCGGCTACCGCGCCAGCCATACTTGTTGTAGCGGCCTCGCCGAGCATTGCTGCAAGGGTGGGGCCTAGCAGCGCTGAGTAGAAGAAAAGGCTCTCATAACTCGTGGGAACCCTGTAGAGCAGCGCCGAGAGCCAAGCCGTGACCAGCGCGAGTACAGCGAGGGCCTGGGAAAGGCCACCACGGTCACCAAATATAACCGATAACGATGACAATATTGTTGCTAGTGCCGCGCCCACGAATACCGCGACAAGACTCATGAAGCCCACCCCTAGCTCTATACCACTAGAAATGCTATAGCTAGGACAATGGCTAGCAACGAGAAACCGAAAAGAAGCATGAACTGAATACCCCTATTCCTTAGCTCGTCAAGCCTACGCGTACCCGGGGCCAACGCCAGTGGAGCAGCATACTGTGCAGAAATAGCGCCCTTATCGGCTCTCCCGAGGATGGAGCCAAGCCATAGAGTCGCGGGAGGCACCACTTCTAGGTATAGCGCGTATACCAGTCTCTCAAAGTACACAAGCGGGACGGCTATAGCCTCCACGGCGGCCTGGCTACCTGAGCCTAGCGGCTGCCTCGAGTACACGTAGACAGCTAAGACGAAGCACACAAGGCCAACAGCTGAGCCAATGGCTGCCTCCTTGCTTGCAAGTACAGCGTG
>JALVHV010000028.1 GCA_027028845.1 Pyrodictiaceae archaeon
TCTTTGCCCTGACCGCCGTGGGTAGCCATCCTAGTAGGTCTAGCCTGCCACGCTGGTAAAGCACAACGGCGGCCGCGAGCTTATGTATACAGAGCGGGTCCCCGGCTAGCCTCGTAGCGGGGCATTGGCAAGTAGCCCCGTCCCTCGTGACATGTACTAGGTAGACTTGTTGCTCCTCGGGCAGCTTGCCGATCTTTGCAGTAGTTATCCGCGTCTCCTCGCCTTTTAGCAGTGCCTCTAGGTCACGGTGGCTAACCACTCTCTCCGGGCTAAGTGAGCCCAGGCGCTGACTAGGTACAGCCACTACGGCCTCGTCTTTTCCGAGTCTCACTAATGTGGCTCTCTTGGCTAGTCTTAGTGCGCGCCTCGCATCCTCCTCGCTTACGCCTAGCTCCCTTAGCCACTTGTACTCCTTGCTAGTCCTTAATACCTGCACAGCCCTCACCCTCCATATACTCCTCGGTATTACCTATACCCGTTTATATTCCTAGGGCAAAGGCAAAGCACTACCCCCGGCAACAGCGATACTATTGGAAGAAGATTAATGACGAGGCCACGTATGTATACACATATTCACTGGGCTAGAGAGGCGAAAAGACATGCCCAAGGCACTCTTCATAATAGAGGAGGGCTTCGACGACCTAGAGTTCTTCTATGCCTACCACAGGCTAATAGAGGAAGGCTTCACACCAGTCATCGCGTCCTCGAGGAAGTACGACGAGGTACCAGCCTACGACCCCGACACGGGTAAGCTAAGCCCACGCCCACGCAGAGTCAGGGGAAAGCACAGCCTAGAAGTAACCACTGATATATCGTTCAAGGAGGCACTTGAGAGGCTAGACGAATTCGACGTACTCGTAATCCCTGGTGGCCGGGGCCCCGAGCGCGCACGAAGACACAGAGAAGCAGTTGAGATAGTGCGAAGAATGGCGGAAGCAGGTAAACCAATACTCGCTATCTGTCACGGCCCCCAGCTCCTAGTATCAGCTGGAGTAGCCCGTGGCAAGAAGATGACAGCTTACTGGGGGATAAGAGACGACATAGAGAACGCCGGGGCACAATACATAGACGAGGACGCGGTACGCGATGGCAACATAGTAACAGTTAGGCACACTACGGTCCTAGGCAAGGGCACCAAGCTATTCATAGAACTACTACGCGAGAAAGGCCTAGTAAAGAGCTAGCCTTGTTCGCAGACAAGGTGTTTTTCTCGGCACCTGTTTGTCTCCAGCTGTATCGTTGCATGTGTTACTCCTATCCGCCGAAGCCTAGCCTCGATCTCGCTTATTATCCCTTGTGCCTTGCTAAGAGGCATATTTACTCTATATGCCCTAGTTACTGGGAGCGTGATGAGCGAACCAGGGTATGAATGAAAACAGTTCTACCATCTACTGCCTTGGTTAGGCGCCCTGATCTATATTGTCTTATCTATGAGGGACTCGGGTACCTCTATTATCTCTGTTAGTCCTAGCTCGATGAGCCTTGTCTTTGTTGGTTTGCCTTCGGGGCTCCAGCCCCTTGCAGCGTAGTACTCGTTCTTCATTGCCTCTAGCTCCTCTGGGCTCACCACGCAGCCCTCACATGGCCCGCGCTTTATCGGTTCGCGGAGTAGGCGCTCTGGGAGCGTATCGTCTTCGCGTCTCAGCCCCCATCTGAGATTGATTAGCCTCTCCAGGTTGACTACCCGCTCACCCGCCAAGAGGAGGTCACTGGGTGTTATCTCTTCTCCTAGAAGGGCTGAGGTGAACTCCGCTAAGGGCTCCGGGGTTAGCGCGTATCTACTGAACTTGCAGACCCCAGTTATGTCGTAGACCGCCATGAGGTCCTCCATCTCCTTGACGA
>JALVHV010000029.1 GCA_027028845.1 Pyrodictiaceae archaeon
GTGTGTGCTAGCCCGGGGTCGCCGGGGCCATAGGCTGCTATGCTCTCTGTGAGCCTTACTAGGTAGTTCATGTCGCTCGTGCCAGCCTTTATCACTGGTACTGGCTTCTCCCCGGCTAGGAGGATTGCTCTTATCAGTGCCCTCGGCACCGGCTTGTTCAGAGAGACCTTTACTGGCTCAACGTACTCGCCCACGGGTCTTGCCTCGCAGCTGCTGGGTAGTAGCTCCTCTAGCTCCCTTAGCGCGTCGTCTAGGCTCTTTCCCGGAGGTATCCTCGTGTCTAGTAGCATCTCGGCCCTCATAGGGACGATGTTGGAGCCGTCGCCCGCCACTAGCTGTACGGGGGTGAACGAGGTCTCGGTCACGTTCCTACCCCTGCTCCCAAGCTCTAGTACCAGCTTAGCTGCCTTCTCTAGGGCAGAGGAGCCTGGCTCCGGGGAAGCGCTGTGACCTCCACGCCCCTTGCACACTACCCTTATCTTGGCTGAGCCCCGGTAGCCTATTGCTACCCTTGTACCGCCCGTGGGCTCGCCTATGACTATGTGCTTGATGCTACGCGGAGCCGTTCTTAGGAAGTACTTGGCCCCAGGACTATCCGCCTCCTCTCCTACAAGGCCAGCAACCATTACTGGCGCCTCGGGCTCCGTTGCCGCGACTAGGGCGAGGCTCATAAGCATAGAGACCAAGGGGCCCTTGGCGTCAACAGCTCCCCTGCCATAGACTGTGTCTCCCTCTAGCCTCGCAGGGTACCAGTCCCTCACCGTGTCAACGTGGCTGACAAGGGCCACTACTGGGCTCTGTGAGCGCGGGGCTGTGGCATAGAAGCTCCCAGCCCTATCGACCCAGGCTTCTAGCCCCAGCTCATCAGCTACTCGGAGCAAGTAGTTTACAGCCTTGCCTTCCTCCCCTGAGGGGCTCGGTATAGAGACTAGCTCGTAGAGGACCCGGAGCCCCCGGTTAGCTAGCTCTGTTAGCGAGGCATTCGCGGAGCGCATTACTCGCCTCCTCCATGTCCTCCTCGGTAACCATGTAGGGTGCTAGGAACCTGACAACAGTGACCCCAGCGCGTAGAGCGAGGACACCACGACCCTGGAGGCACTTGAGGACAGGTAACGGGTTGAACCTGGTATCAACGCCTATCATCAAGCCCTTGCCCCTTATCTCCCTCACGCTGCGAACACCACTAAGCCTATCAAAGAGAAGCTCCATGAACACCCTGCCACGCTCCCCAGCTAAGCGAGGCACATCCTCCTCTAGGAGAACAGAGACAGCAGCCGAGACAGCAGCGAGAGCCAATGGATTAGCAGCATAGGTTGAACCATGCCTACCGCCACGGAGCACACTGGCTAGCTCGCGGCGAGTAAACACAGCCGAAACGGGGAACCCACCGCCCAGAGCCTTCCCCGCGACAACAATGTCTGGCTTGATACCGTAGTGCTCATAGGCCCATACGCGCCCAGTGCGGCCAAACCCGGCTTGCACCTCATCGACTATGAGTAGTGAGTTTTTCTCCCTCGCTATGCTCTCAAGAGCCTTTAGGAAATCCTCTTTAGCTGGGATGACGCCGCCCTCGCCCTGAACCGGCTCAACGATAACAGCTGCAACGTCCTCCGGGAACATTTTCTCAAGCACAGCTGGCTCGGCATTAAACGGGAGAAACACAACATCCTCCAAGACGGGGAACCCGCGGCGATAACTAGGGCCCCAGGTGACGCTGAGCGCGCCGAGCGTCCGTCCGTGAAAGGAGCCCCGGAAAGCAACAATCCTCCTACGCCCAGTATAGGCCCATGCTATCTTCAGCGCAGCTTCAACGGCCTCAGCGCCACTATTAGCAAAGAG
>JALVHV010000030.1 GCA_027028845.1 Pyrodictiaceae archaeon
GTCGGCCTAGTCATGAGCAAGAGTACTTACAAGGACTTTGTTGAGAGCCAGTTCGGGGTCAAGCCCGAGGAGAAGAAACTATTGGCTAAAGCCAAGACGGGCTAAGCGTTTCTTAGCAGCCTCTTGTGGAAACAAACCTCCGGCAATACTTGTTGCACAACCTTTCTCCTATTTTGTTAAATAGGCATAGCCGTGATTATGCCATTCTTCCTATGGTTTAGAACGACTTACTTAAACATCGTTAATAGGGAGCCAAACATTTTTCGGGGAAGAGTGATAAGAGCTGTAGAGCCATAGAGCCCTCATGTTGGGCGCTTCTGAGGGGAGGATGCTAGTATTGCCAAGGCTTGGAAGAAAGTCCATGAGGCTTGACCTTAAGGCTTTTCAGCGACAGAAGCGCAGCGGCCTAGTCCTTATCGTCGTGGTCCTCGTCGCTGCCACTATAGCGTTTGGGCTCGTGGCCTACATGAATAATGTTTCGCGTCTCTACTTCGAGGTAGAGGGCAACTCTATACCGAATCTAGCTGCGTTGCAAAAGCTGGTAAAGGAATCGAAGAAGCCAGTGGCTGTGATGTTCGAGTCGCCTACGTGCCCAGTGTGTAAGAAAATGTATCCCTACTGGGCTAAGCTCGAGGAGAGGAGCAGCGAGCTACCAGTAAGCTTTTACCATATAATGTATGGTTCCCAGAGTGCCTCTGCGTTCCAGGAGTACCGTGTATTTGATACACCTACATTCATAGTATTCGTTAATGGTAAGCCTGTGGCTAGGCACGTTGGAGCATTCATGGCGGATAACGTCACTGATGCCATGCTTGCATGGGCTATTGGTGCTGCCGGGCTCCCTCAGGTAACTAAGCCAATTGACCTAGCTAAGCAAGGGCTCCGGATATTTAATGAGAAGTGCTCATCTTGTCACGGGGTCATACCAGGGCTTGATAGGGAGTCTCTGCGCAAGTGGCTTGAGGGTAGGAAGCTGCTAAACGATCCCCTGGCAACTGTGTTCTACGAGGCCCTCGCTAAGAACATGACGCTGGAGGACTACTTGGGTGGTTATAGCGGGCTAAGCGACACCGTCGCGACTATGAGAAAGTATACTGACTTAACGGCGTACGAGCTTGACAGGGTTAGCTACCTCCTAGCCTACGCGTCCCACGTGCTCCTCGGACGTAAGCCCCCCGTGTTTAACCTGTCTAGTGTAGTACAGCTCATTAACTCAAGCTACACTGGAGAGGCCTCTCCCCTTAGGGCCGAGAAGGAGAGTGTAGCTGGCCAGGCAGCTGGTATCATTGGGGCTGTAGCCGCGTTCGTAGCTGGCTTCGTGGCTGCTTTCTCGCCCTGTGTTCTCCCGCTTCTCGTAACCCAGGCAGCAGCAATAGGTGCCTCGGGTAGGAGGCTTAGCGCTGGTAGCTGTGGGCTCTGCGGCCTCGCATCATTTATCGGCGTAATAGCTATTGGCTTGCTCTTCGTTGTCGCTGGGGCGCTTGCTGCTGGGATCCAGCAGGTACTCCTCCCCGTCATAGCCTTGGCCATAATAGCTGCGGGGGCAGCGAGTATGCTCGGTGTACCGGTGGAGTTAGACGCGATGCTGAGCGTGAAGCGTGGGGGAATCATAGGGTTCTGTGCAGCTTATGGCTTCCTAGCTGTGCAGTGCAGCCTGCCCCTCGTGGTTGGCTCGCTCCTCTTAGTACTTGGTGCCGGGGCTGGGGTCTCTGGTGTGCTTGTCGCTGCTAGTTTCGCCCTAGGCGTGAGTATCCCCTTGGCAATAGTTCTCTATGCTGTCTCGAGGCTCGGGGCAGGCGTTGTAAACAAGATAATGGAGCGTAAGAAGGTACTAGACCTTATAGGGGGCCTGGTTCTCCTAGGCTCTGGTCTTTATCTACTGCTCTACTCGCTGGGCTTCCTCTAGCAAGAAGTTATGAGGAGCAATAGAGGGGTGTGAACCGGGATGAGTCTCCATATAGGTCCTCTGCACTACTCTGGCTTCATACCTCTGGTGGCGCTACTAGTACTGCTATACGGTATCGTGGAGGCTCTGCGAGGCAGGGACGCTAAGAGGATACTGAGAACTGGGTTCCTCCTAGTGGTTATTGGGTGGCTTGTGTACTGGATACCTTTCGTGACGCTTGATTTCAGCCTCCACGAGGTCTACTGGGATACTAGCCCAGGGCTACCAGTCTGGATGAGGTTCGCCGCCGCGTGGGCTGGTGGCGGTGGCAGCTTGTTCCTCTTCGCCCTCATAGCTAGTCTCGCGGCGCTATACGTGCTACGGGACTCTACTCGCTGGCTACAAGTAGCGCTTGCATCGATAGTAGTGATAGGCCTTGTTGCTGCCTTCCTTAACGACGCGTTCACGGTGCTACCGACTACTCCTGCGAGCGGTGCCGGGCTCAACCCTTTGCTGAAGAGCCCGTGGCTCTACCCGCACCCATTGTCAACGTTTAGTGGCTATGCATTGCTAGCGGTCGCGGCTGCAGTGCTGCTTGCTGGGCAGAGAAGGAAAGGCTACATCCTCTATGAGATAGGGTGGGCTCTCCTAACACTCGGTATACTGCTGGGCGGGTACTGGAGCTATGAGACGTTTGGCTGGGGTGGTTACTGGGCATGGGACCCCGTGGAGACGAGCGAGCTAATGGTGTGGCTAGCCGCTACCCTGCTACCACATCTCCTAGTAGTAGCGCCTAGTCTAGCAGGGTTCTCGGAGGCCTTCATAGCCTCTAGCGTGTTCCTAGCAATGTACGTGACGCGTACCGGGCTGAGCCCTCTCCACAGCTTCGCGGCACCGAGCATCGGGGCCCTAATACTCCTAATTACGGGGTATTCTTGGCTCCTCCTAGCAGCGCTGGAGCTCTACCGCGGCATAGAGCCCGGGGCACATGAGATACTGCGTAGCGTGAGGAGCCTAGACACTTATCGCACCGGGCTAGTCGTCGCGGCTTTCTCGCTCCTAGCTGCCGCGTTGTTCGTGTACAGCACGCTTCTTGTCCCGGCAACGATAATAGTGACTGGTAAGGCTGCTAGCGTCCCCCAGATGAGCGCTGGTATACGGTTCTTCCACCCAGTACTCTACCCGCTACTAGTCACGATGCTCGCCGCTATACCAGCAGTGTTCCTCGGCCAGTGGCTCGGGTGGAGAGGTTACTTCGCATTACTAGTCACGACAGCTATAGCAGCCTCAGCGCTCGGCCTAGCCGCCTACTACGAGAAGGTAACCCTTGCTCCACTCAGCCCTGCAGCCACTAATGCCGAGATGGCTTTCGGGCTCGTATGGGCAGGAGTAGCGGCAGCTGCGACGCTTACCTATCTCGGGCTCCGCGCGAGGAAGGGGCTACGCATACTCCTACGCGACCGCTTAGGCGGTTTATCGCTCCTCCACCTGGGCCTAGCACTAACAGTCATAGGTGTGTTGCTGAGCGGTACCTTCGCGTTCAACGAGGCATATATGAAGGACTACCAGGTGAAACCCGGGCAAGAGATAAGCTTGCCAGGAGGCTTCAAGCTCGTCTTCAAAGGCTTCGACTACGGCATTAGCAGCTCCAAGGTAGATATATACACGAGGTACGTGAACCACGCCCCCAGCTACTATTATGGACAAGTAGCGCTCTATACGCTCGCCCAGGACTTCGCAAGAGTTATACAGGGCTACGAGAAGGGCAAGACAATATACCACAAGAATGAGACTGTGCGCACACTACTAGACCTAGCGCTCCGCGGAGCAGTTCTCTACCCCGGCAACTACACCGTCAAGGCGAGAGCAACGATAAAGTACATCAACTTCGCATCGAACACTACAATGCTGCTAGCAGATAATGAACCCGTTGAGATAAGGCTTGTGAACGTGACGTTGAAGCCGATAGTAAACCAAGACCCAGATACCGGCCAGTACTATGTCTACACACCGATACAGGCTGCCCAGGTAGAGCTAGTACTACCGCGCAACGTCTCTAAGTTCCTCCCGCCAGCTCTAGGGATACACGACCTACTAGCAATACAGTTCACCAAGCCAGCACGGCTCGCTACAAGCAACTTCACAGCAATGATATATAATGCCTCACTGCTCGCAGAGCAATTCATAACTGGCGGGCGAGGAGCGCCACTAAAGGTAAAGAACAACACGATTACTGGTGCAAGAGCAGTACTCGATATAAGATCGGCTGAGATAACAATAGGCAATGTTACCACGCGCTCGCCTGCACCCATACCGATGGACGTGATAATATACTACTTTGTCGAGAGAAGCCCGCTCTATAAGAAAGTACTAGAGGCCGTTAACGAGACCGGGCTCTACAAGCTACTAGTAAACCCGAGCAATGTCCTCAAGCTAGCATTTACACAGAAGTGCCTCGACGAGATACACAAGGGCGCGTCACTAGCTCCTCCAAGAGAATGCGAGGCCTACGTCAAGGCACCCAAGCTAGTGCCGGAGACAGCTTGGCTAGACGTACACTTCAAGCTAGTGAGGGGACACTCCTCCAAGGACGTCGACGCGCGGATAAGGTTCGAGGCCTATGGAGAGATACAGGGAATACACGGGCTCGTACCAAAGGTTCTCCACCCAGGCGAGGGCATCGACGAGGTATACATAGTGATAGAGCCGCCGCTCGTCAATAGCTTCCTCTACGGAGACCAGATGGCTTATCACGAGCTATTCATCTACTACCTCCACGAGGCATTTAGGAACCTCACTCCGCCCGAGAGACTAGCACTAACAGCAGTAATGGTAGGCGGATACCAATCCGACATGATTAAGAGCATGAGCCCACAACAAGCACAAACCATGCTCGAAGGCAGCCTGGTCGACGTGTACCTCTTAGCATCGAAGTTCAACCCAGCGAACTCCACTATATACAGGGAGGGCCTACTAGTAAAGGTCAAGATCGTGCCCGGCGTTAGGCTGGTCTGGCTAGGCCCCGTCGTGATGGCTGCCTCCGCTCTCTACCTAGCGGGATTCGCGTTGCTAACGAGGCGTGAGAACCGATGACACGTGTCCTCGAAGCCCATGGTGTCTGGAAGGCTTATCGCCCACGAGACTGGGTTTTACGCGGCATAGACCTTGTAATGGGTAGCGGCGAGTTCGTCGTAATAGTCGGGCCCAACGGGAGCGGCAAGACCACCTTCCTCAAGATAGTATCGGGGCTCCTAAGGCCGAGCAAGGGCGAGGTAAAGATATGTGGGCACAGGCCCTGGAGCCCCGAGGCCAAGAGGTGCAGAGGCGTTGTTATGCATTGGAGCTTCCTCTATGACGAGCTAACAGTGGCAGAGAACCTAGGCTTCTACGCCTCGCTATCCGGGGCACATGGGTATAACCCGCGCAGTGATAGTCTCGTGGCCGCGCTCGGTCTCGATAAGAGGCTTCGCCAGCTAGTTGCCTGGCTGAGCTTTGGGTGGAGGAAGAGAACCGACCTGGTACGGGCAATGCTGGGTAGCCCTAAGCTACTGGTGCTGGACGAGCCCCTCACTGGGCTAGACCCAGGTGCTGGTGCAAGGCTACTCGGATTCCTCAAGGCATATGTTGAGAGAGGTGGCTCTGTTCTCGCGGCAACCCCAAAGGGTGAGGAGGAACTATTAAAGAGCGCTACTAGGGTATACGACCTCGTTAACGGGAAGCTCGTAGAGAGAAAGCCCTAGGCTTCCCGCATCCCATGTCTCAACGATATGTATATGTCTTTTCCACGAGTCGTTTCTAGCCCTGAGAGGTGTACTAATGGTGCCTAGCACGGATAAGGTAGCATACTTATTAGCAATAGTCTTCCTGGTTGACGCACTAGTCGGTAGCTATGCTGTCCTAAGAGCCCCGTACCCTGCGTTCGTTAATCTGGGTAGCCCTGCTGCTTACCTCAATATCTATATCCACGTCCCCGTGGCCATGATTAGCTACGTGCTCTACACCGGTGCCTTCATCTCAGCAATACTTTATCTCGCAAGACACAAGGAGCGCTACGATCGCTACGTTTACGCCTTCACCCTGATAGCGACACTATACGCTGCATATGTATTGATCTCGGGGAGCATATGGGCTCACGAGTCATGGGGCTCGTACTGGAACTGGGACCCGAGGGAGACTGGTGTACTGCTCCTCTTCCTAGCCTATTTGGTCTATTTCGCTCTTCGCTCAAGCATAGCTGATCCCGACCGTAGGCCAATAGTGTCAGCAACATACGCTATAGCTGCTTACGCGATGGTCCCGATAAGCTATGCTGCCCCGAGGATAGCTAGCTCGAGTCTCCACCCAACCAAGGCCCTCCTCCAGGGATTCATGGAGCAACCAGAGGTAAGAGCAATATTCTATACCAAGGTATTGTTGGTGCTACTGATAGGGCTCCTGGCCGTAAGGCTCTACGTTGACAAAGAGGCATTATCGCCTAGGGCTCGGAGAGCCCTAAAGCTATCAATCCTTGTCTCAGTACTAGTGATGCTGAGCGTTGCTGGGTACCTCTCAGCCCAGTATAGTGGCGGGAAAGTGACCCGGGTCTACGCCGTGTTCGGCTCTCCCTCGGATGCCAAGCTACTAGTCAAGATAGGTAACGGGTTCACCAACATTACTATCGCTGAGAACCTATCCAAGTACGTTGTAGAGGGTAGGATAGCCCTTGTGGGTCACGTGGTGAAGCTCGTAGGCCTCCAGGACCACGTGGCGAAGAAGCTTGAGGTGCTTGTGCCGAGCTGCGTTATACTAGACTTTATATTCTATGCCCTATTTATTTCGGGGCTAGGCTATACCCTGCTCCGCCGAGAAACAAGTATGGGGGAGGAAGAGCTATGAAGAAGAGCCTTAAGCTGTTCTCGGTAGCTGTCGCGCTCTTCGTAGTATTCGCTGGCATAGGTTACTACGCTGTGAAGAGCAGCGCGTACATGGATGTCTCGCAAGTGCTTAAGCTGGACCATCGAGCCAAGGTCACGGTCCGGGGCTACCTGGTAGGGACACAGTACGATGCACAGGCTAAGAAGCTGTACATCCTCCTAGAGGGCAAGGATGGCTCAAAACTAGTCGCCGTGGCAGATGCTAAGTACATCGAGGACAAGTATGGGCCAATACAGTACCTGCAGTGGGACCCGAACAACGTCGTGCTACAAGGCATATATGATCCGCAGCACAAGGTACTGGTAGTAACTGATATACTAGAGGGATGTCACAGTAACTATGGCCAACCCGCGGCCAGAACCTGAGCCTGCCTTACCTATCCCGCTCTTTTAGAACCATCTCTTGTCTCTACGCCTGATCAATGCCTGCCTATAGTTAATGCTTAGTCGTTATTCTCGGAGCCAATCTCTAATACCAGGTCGTGCATCGCTATCAGCCTGTGAACAGATAGGGGCGGTGCAGCAGGTAATGGAGCAGCTTGCGGCACTGCTACGAAAAGACTTATTGACGACTAGTAGGCGGTGGCACGAGCTAGCCTCACTAATCATAATATCTGTTGTCATAGGACTAGCCGTCGCCTATATGGTCTCTGGTCCATTGGCGCCGCTCGCCGAGCCCATTGATGCCTCCGTGGTGCTGGCTGCTGGCCAGATAATAGTCTACTTCATAGTATCGATCGCTGCTGGCTTCATAGCAGTACTGCGAGAGGCGGAGAAAGGGACCCTTGACGGGCTACGCGCCTCCCCTCTAAGCCCCGAGGCTCTCTTCATCGCGAAACTAATCTACATATATATCTTGATAGTGGTGTTATCGTTCTCCTATTCTCTCGCAGCCGTGTTCTTCTCCGGATACAGCACTATAATTAACACCGGGTACGTTGTGCTTAGCCTCTCAGTGAGCCTCTACTTCGCAGCCGCCTCGGCACTAACATCGTTCATGATAATCTATAGCGAGGCTCGTAGCCTCTTATCAATGGTCGTTCTCTCCGGGTTACTCGTCCCCTTCCTTCAGGGAGCTGACCGTGCCCTAGCAGCCGCCGCTGCGGGGACCTCTACTAGCGGCCAATCAGCACAGATACTTGGGGCCTCGTTAGCCTTCGCCGTCATAGCCACAGTACTTGCAAAGCCTCTCTCAGAGATATAGCGTTGTTCTCCTACGCGGCGCTCAGCGTACCTTATAGCGAGGGGACAAGGACAGAGACGAACAATTGGCGAGCACTGTTCCGTTCCCCGAGGACTAAGAACTACGTGGTTTACTTCTTCTTAGGCGGCTCTAGGGGCTCTAGCCCCAGTCTCCTCCTAACCCTGTTCACGACGCGGTAGAGGGCTTCATAGTCTATTTGGTCATCGCTTATCATGCCTAGGCTGTATTTCTGCTTACAGCTCTCACACATAAGTAGCTGTGGCATCTTCTCGGGGTGGAAGCCCTTCAGTATCAATCTCTCAATAGTCTTCTCTATCATCGCGGCTGCTCCTAGCGGCTCGCCGCACACTATGCAGCGGAGACTTTCCTTGAGGACTAGGGGTGTCCACGTGTTTATGAGGTTGGCGTTAACAGCTCTAGGCACGCTTAGCGCGTTCTCGGGGCATACTTCCTCGCAGTAGCCACAAGCTATGCAGCGGTCGTGGAGGAAGAGCAATGCGGAGACATCTGTTGCCTCTTTCACCTTGAGCGCATTGGTTGGGCACTCATAGGCACAGGCCCCGCACAGCGTACACTTCTCGGTGTCTACTCGTGGAACCGAGCTAAATCCCGTGGAGAGATCCGCGGCTATGCCTAGCTTCTTTAGCACCGCCAAGGCTAGTGGACGAAGCCCACGAGCCAGGTACTGACCAGGGTTCTCCACGCTGAGAACCCGTGGCTCCCCATTGACAAGTTCAACGACCTCCTCTAGGCTATGGATTAGGCGTAGCCCGGTGACCTTGACGTAGTCGGACTCAACCATGTCCCGGTAGGGGTTTCGGGACTCCCTACACCTCTTTATCCCGGGCTCCC
Organism: Pyrodictiaceae archaeon; assembly: GCA_027028845.1. Classification (GTDB taxonomy): domain Archaea; phylum Thermoproteota; class Thermoprotei_A; order Sulfolobales; family Pyrodictiaceae; genus Pyrofollis. The sequence continues at coordinate 8,855 of JALVHV010000030.1, forward strand.
ACCCAGCCTCGATAACTACTGGTTGCAGGCCTAGAGCGTGGAGGGCTAGTAGCTCCTCTAGACCTACTACGTAGGGGCACGAGACTGGGATAACTATTACCGGGTTAAGGGAGTCGCTTAGTTTTTCAAGTATCTCCGCTATGCTGCTACGTGGCGCTATTAGGGCGTAACCCGGTTTCTCTAACGGCGCTATGCTGCGCAATGCGTCGTGTAGCCCGGATCTCGTGTATCCTGGGAGGTAGAGTAGCTCGATGCCGCAGAGCGCTGCTGAGACAGGACATCCTCCCTCGAGCTCGCATGCCTTGAGGCAGCTCTCACAGTATTTCTCGATGGCTATGTTCCTGCACAGCACCGGGTCCTCTACTGGCTTCTCCGTATACTCCATTGCTGCCTCAACTATGGTTCCGCGAAGGAGTGCTCTACGAGTAACCCTCTTCTCTGGGCTCCCGAGCTCGCTGAAAGCCTTCTCCGCTGGCCTCCTAGCCGTGTAAGCAATGCGGGAGAGCAACAGCTTGCCCCAACTAAGCCCAGCGAGCCTAGCTTCTACGGGGTCAAGTGCCTCGAGGAGATAGAAGTTCTCACTATTCATTCTCATCTCGCGGGCGAGCTCCGCGTATATTTTCCAGGCACCCTTACCCACTATGATTACCTTATCTCTCTCCTCAACGGCTATGCGGCGAGCCTCTTTCTTGGCCTCTTCGGGGCCCTTTACATGTACAGCGCTAGGGACTTCGACCGAGCCGAAAGCCACAGCCCTGACCACTAGGAATACCCCTCCTAGGAGAACCATGGTAGACTCTCTGAAAAACAATAGGGTTCACAATAACCAGTTATTTGCATCATTGCTCTCATATAAACAAAAGGATAAAGGAAAGAAGAGTGCTGTTTGAGCCAGGGCTATGTGCGAAAAATAGCTCGGGGATAGGAGAAGAATCACTCTAGTGATGGTATTGCCTCTGGGCGGTACTTGGCTATCAGTGCTAGTGCTATCCCTGCTACTAGGACTATTACTCCTAGGTACAGCCCTGTCTCCATTACTTGGTCTAGGTTGTCATGGTATGGTTTCACGGTCTTCCATGCAGTATCTGTTAGTGTTGGCGGCGGTGTTGTGTAGACTTCTTTGGGTAGTTTTATCGTTGTAGTCGTCCTAGTTGTCGTTGTTGCGGGAGCCGCTGTCTTAGTTGCCGATGTTGTTGTCTTTGTAGCTGTTTTTGTGGCTGTTGTCTTTGCTCCTCCCTTTGCTTCTTCGAATACTTGCTTGAAGTAGTTGTAGAGGGCCTTGAAGTCCTGGTCGCTTATACCTGGTGAGAACCGCTTCATCTGCTGCATCATCTGGTCGTAGCTCTTTGCTCCACCCGAGAACTTGTACTCGTGCGCAACCGCCTCGTCAAGGGTCTTGTACTTCTTTGCCCACTCCTTTATCTTTGCAACAACGCCATCGAACGTTGGCGCCATTTGCCCGTTGTGGCAGCTCGAGCAGTGTGCTTGGAATACTTGTTTTAGTTTGGCCTCGTTCGCGGCCTGGCTACTAGCTATCCCTATGCCGAGCACTATTACCGCTATCACAGCGAGCCCGAGTAATCCTCTCATATTCATTCATCATCACCTCGTGCCAGGCGCATGTTTTGTAGGGGGCTTAGTGCTTGGCTCCCGGCTTAAAATAATGAGTCATGACTGCCTTGATCGCCGGCTTTGCTAGCCATAGGTAGATTAGGAGGCCAATTGCGTGAACACCTATCGTTATGCCGTACTCTATCGGTGTTGGGTGGTATGGCCTTATCTCGCCCAGGGAACCAGGTATGAAGGCTGGTAGCAGCACTGTTAGTGTCTTCTCAGCCACTACTGCTACGAATACTAGCGAGGCTATGAATACTATCATTCCCTTACTCCTATGTGTTACTGGTATTAGGCTCAGTATCACTGCGGCTGCGCCCAGCCCTATCCATAGCCACTGCAGTACTGCTAGGTATGGCACATGGAGCCCATAGAAGACTTCTTTGAGCTGTGCCCATTTTAGCGGCTCAGTTGTGTACCAGAAGGCTTCGTGGGCCTCGCTAAGTGTGAAGTAGAGGCCTACTACTGTGGCGCCAGCTATTAGGTATAGTGTCTTCTTGTATACCTCCATGCTTACGTGGAAGCCCTCTATGTACTTCTCCGCCAAGTATAGCGCTATGAGTAGAGCTGCTGGTCCAGCAGCGAATGCTGTAGCAACGTAGCGGGGCGCCAGTAGCGGAGAGTTCCATGCCGGGCGCGCTGTCAGAGCCTGTGATATGAACGCTGTTACTGTGTGAATGCCTATGGCGAATGGCGCTGCTATCACCATGAAGGGTACTAGGAATCGTCTCGGTATCGGCTTATCCTGTCTATAGTAGTGAACCGTGACGTACACCGCTATTAGGTTCAGTACTAGGTACGTAGATATTACTATGAAGTCCCAGTCTAGCATTGACCTTATGTTTGGCAGGAATGGCATCTCAAACATAGCCCTTATAGGCCTACCTAAGTCAACAACGATTAGTAATAGTACTATTATTAGTGCCGCTACTGCCTGTACCTCGCCCATAACGGCTATTTTCATGAACTCCTTGTTCTGGAACACGTAGGCAGCTATCGAGAACGCTATACCAGCTGCGGCGACACCAACCCAGAATATGAAGAACGATATATAGAGTCCCCAAATCACCGAGTCATTCATACCAGTTAGCGCTAGTCCTCCATAGTCCTTGCCAAGAAATACTGGTGCATGCTGTATCGCTATCCAGAGGTAGAGACCATAGATAGCTAGCAGCGTTAGCCCAGTCATTGCTAGGTAGTAGCGCCTGCTACCCTTGAAGCCCTCCTTTATGATAATGACTAGTGTGTCCCACCACTCCTTCCAGCTCACTTGGAACCACCCCCAGCCTGCTCCTTTGCCTCACCGATCTCCTCTTTGGGCGGGGTACGTGCTGGGCCGAAGAAGTAGAAGAAACGTGGCTTGGTACCAGCCTCGGGCTTGAGCACGAATAAGCCGTACTCCTCTGCTATTCTCCTTATCGGGCTCTCCGGGTCATTGAGATCGCCGAAGACCCTAGCACCGACGGGACAGACCTCTACACAGGCTGGTACGCCGCCATCACGTGTGCGCTGTATACACCAAGTACACTTCTCCATAACGTGTACCTGCCTAGGTATATTGCCGAGTATGTGCATGTTGGGATTGAGCTCCTGTACTGGTATGTAGGGCTTCTTCCAGTTGAAGCGCCTAGCTCCATAGGGGCACGCTACCGCGCAGTATCTGCAGCCAATACAGCGATCATAGTCCACAACCACTATCCCATCGGGCTCCTTGAAGGTCGCCCGAACCGGGCACACCATTACGCATGGCGGGTTCTCGCAGTGCATACAAGCTATGGGTATGTAGACCTTATCCTTCTTCGGGCCCTCCTTGTAGTACCATTCAGTGTCAAGTAGGTCCTGGAACTCGTCGCGCCTAGCCTCTACCACCCTTATCCACTCTATGTGTAGATTCCTTGCCTGGTTATTCTCCATGACGCACGCGTAGACGCAGCGGCGGCAACCAATGCACTTGTTAAGGTCAAGCGCCATGGCAAACCTAGTGCCCTTCTTGGGCGGCGTCGCCTTCACTGTTATTAGCTCACATTTCTGCTTCGCAAGCTTACAGTCCTCAGAAGCCTCTCCGTACTCCTCACATATCCTCTTAGCCTCCTTCTGGCACCACCTCTTCAGCTCTGCCTCCTTCTTCTTAGCCCTCTTCTCGAGAGCCGACTGGCTAGTCGATGGACCACCTAGCGGGTAGCCAAGTATACCCTCGAGCTTAACTGGTTTCAATACCTTCATTAGCTTATCCTTCTCAACAAGGGGTATGCTAGTTATAGCCGCGCCAGCAGCCATTAGTTTAAGTACTTCGCGTCTCTTCACATCAACCTCTTTTTCTCCATTATTCCTCCTATTGACTGAGAGCTCTGCCATAGCTACTCACCTCCTATCACTGGCTGCCCGGGAGGGCCTTACTTGGGGGGAATAATGCATAGCCATTGCAAAACCAATTACTACTAAGGCCCCGATTACTGCCAATACGTTACCAATGGCGATACTGGTCTCCTTTGGTGGAGCAGGCCTCTCTGAGGGCGTCGGGAGTATGTTTAGAGGCTTAAACACAGGGTCATGGGGGTCATGGCACTCTACACAAGCCCTTGCTGGCACGGTTGTGAGGTTCTTATAACCGTTAGGACATATGTGGAAATCGTAGTTGACGTTCTTGTACCCATGTATTATCTCTACTTTGCCGCCTGGGCATACATAGGTCTTGTTAGCGTGTACGAGGTTCATGTAGTCCTGGTACTCCTTGGGGTGACAGATAGCGCACAACTTGTTAGTCTGCATCACTAGGCTCCGGTTATGATAGCCCGGTATAAAGACGAAGCCACCGCTCCTCAGCTTTATCATAGTTGGCGGTGTGTGGCAGTTAGCGCAGTAGAGGCCGCGATGAGCGCCCTTGGTTAGGTCTATGTGGTGGAAGCTACTCTTCTTAGTCATACCGTTAAGGTTCATTGATAAGTGGCACTTGGTACAGGGATAGATACTCTTATAGTACTCCTTGTTCTTCTCGCTACTAGCTGCATGCGCTATACTTATGCTTGCTAGTGATACAAGGGCTATTGCTACAAGAGCTGCTAATATGATTACCTTTCTCAAGACGAGGGTCACCCCTCTCTGCTCCTGGTTCCACGATGCTAGAATACTGTCTAGTGACTACCTCTTCTTGCCCATCGCCTTAGGGGCCTAGGCTAGGGATTAAGGCATTGACCCGTAAAAGTTTGGATAAACATTACGAAACCAAAGAAACCCAGCACGTGATTACCCTAATCACGTTATCCGGGTCACTAAGAGGCCCCGAAGATTTCTGGCCCAACTAAATTATATTTCATATAGGTAATGGTGCTCACGGCTAGAGAGACACCCGAGTGGTGTTACCAGTTATGAAGCGCGCTATTATACTCGCGGCTCTCTTCGTATTCATACTGGTAGCCGGGTTCGCGAGCTATAAGCACGCTCAAGCAATGAGTAACGGGGCACCAGCACTTAACTGTGTACAATGCCACACAGGAGCCGATAAAAGACCAGCAGACTTCACAGTAGAAGGCCTTCCACAGAAATACGAGCCAGGCAAAACCTACAAGATAACCATAAAGATAACTAAGGGGCCGCAGTGCAACCCCACGGTAGCTTGTGGCGGGTTCGCAGTAAAGGTTTCAGCTGGCCAACTAATAGTAACTGATCAACAAAATACATTCATAGCTAATGGAATGTTAACACATACAAAGGAAGGCTCGAAGAAGCGCGAGTGGAGCTTCGAGTGGAAGGCGCCAAGTACGCCACAGCCAGTGACCTTCGAGATATCGGTAATAGCTGCTAACGGTGACGGAAGCAACGTTGGAGACGCCTTCGCTCACAAGACTATAACGATTCAACCAGCTACTGGTGCTGCTCCGGGCGGAGGTACAACAACCGGGCCAAAGCCAATCGTAACCACAACGACTAAGGTAGTAGAATCAACAACTACAACGATAGTACCAGGGCCAACAACGACGAAGATATCGACAAAGCATAACACGGCACTCGCGATAACTGTGGCAATACTTCTCTTCATAATAGGGGCAGCAGCATACCTGTTAGCCACTAGGAAGTAGCGACGACGAGTTCTAAACCCATAGTTTTTATTTTTGTCCTAAGCTTGGATAACAACTATGCCTAACCACAAATTCTTTCACACTCTTCGGATTATCTATGATGCGAACAATTAGTATATGGCACTACCATTTGTAGAAGGTAGGACAGATAGGAACTAGGGGCTTGGGGAATAATGAACGAAGATAGAGCAATTAATGTTATCTGTCTATCCGGCTTGGAGTCGGAGCTTTGCAGCCAGAGGCTGGACGCAACACTTGACGAGACAGAGAGGCTCGTAGAGTTTATTAGAGCGCTATGGGGCGATGAGGGTGAGCCGGGGCCTCTATTACTAGTCTCGGCTAGCCTCCGGGGAGCCGCTAAGTTATTGTCGGAGCTGGAGTCACTGGGCTATAACCCGTATCTCGTCGAGTTTACCGGCGTCCCTGAAGTCATGTTGTCCGGGCTCAGCCTAGACGATGTCATTAGGTTCCACCTGGGCCACATATCTATAACTATGAGGGAACGACTGAGCGCGAAAAGGGTCTATCCCGCTGTTACTAGGCGGGAGCTCTTTAGGAGCATGTTCCTTGTTACCCCTAGGTATGTTATATTGCCAGAGATCAGGCATGGACACGAATGCAGTGATGCGTGTCCATACGGGGCTCTCAGCGATGACAGTGTTGATGAGAAAAGATGCAGGGGCTGTATGCTGTGCATGTCTAGGTGCCCCTCAGCTTTCAGCAAGATGCCTGCATGGACGGGGCCCGCGAGCATGGCTTACGTGTATAGTTTCGCTGCTAGTAAGAGCCTTGATGGCGTCCTCTTTATCTGTAGAAGGAGCCTGGACGCGCTGGACGAGAAGGCTGTTGAGGCTAGCCCTGCCCGCTTAGTAGCAGTACATATCCCTTGTGTATCCTGGCTTTCTCCTAGGCTCCTCGGCGTGCTCCGGAAGCTGGGGCTCTATGTACATGTCTACTACGACCCAGGAGCTTGTAGCTCGTGTAGAGTCGCTGAGGCGGCCAGAGTAGCTAGCCAGGAACTAGCGAAACGTGACATCACGGTGTCGGCGTCGTTAATGGAGGCTAGCCCCTATGCCTTTACAGGGTATGGTCGTAAGAGGCTTAGCGAGGAGGAAATAGCAGAGGAGTTTATCCGCGCCATTAGTTCTTAGCCAATCTTATGACTACTGGCTCCGGTTCACCAAGCACTAACCTTATAGAGCTAAACGCG
>JALVHV010000031.1 GCA_027028845.1 Pyrodictiaceae archaeon
ATGCATCGCAGGATAAGGCTCCCAAGCGGCGAGGAACGAGTCGAGAGAATGATAAGGGAGAAAGTGTTCCCCCGGGACTGGTTTCACCCAACCTTCTGGCCACTAGCCTTCTCGAGGAGAGCGGAGATCCGTAAGAGGTTCCGCGAGCTAGCAGACCTCTATGGCTCCAAGAGGATAGCTAGAGCAGCGGTAGGCGAGGAGATAGCTGACGAGGCCCTCCGCTACGCAAACACAGCAGCAGCCCGCATAGCAAGGGTCGTGGTGCACCCTGATTACCGGGGCGACGGCCTAGGAGTCCTCGCCGTAAAGATGGCTGTCGAGTGGATAGCTGAGCGCAGGATACCCGAGATGAAGAAGAGGAAACACGTTGTCGAGACCATTGCCCAGATGGCTCGCTATAACCCGTTCTTCGAGAAAGCAGGCTTCTACTACATGTGGGACACTGCTAGTGGTAGACCCGTCCTCATGTACCCATTGACCCAGGAGGCCCGGGAGAGAATCGAGAAGTTCCTACGCGAAGACCCCTACGCACGGCTCCACGGAGGCCGCTTGTTTAGGCCGAGGTACCGTGTAGAAGAGAAGCTAAACGGCTCCATAGAGCTGGTAAAGGTTACTAAGATCTATAGGAGCGAGCTAGACGTCTCAAGGCTCCCGCCAGAGCTACAGGATGTGCTGAGAGCCTTTGGCGCAGAGAGGAGACTCGTCGAGAGATACGTGCTACGGGACGTCTCGCTCAGCATAGAGCCAGGCGAGGTAGTAGCCGTGGTGGGCGCGAGCGGGGCTGGGAAGACAACCTTCCTCAGAATGATAATAGGCGCAGCCCTAGGCCTAGGCGACGAGAAGTATAAGCCGAGTAGCGGAGAGGTAAGGGTGCCGAGCAACGCGAGGCTAGCAGCCCTCCTACCCGGCGAGATGGAGCCAGTGTTCCGGGACGAGACCCTCCTAGAACACGTAGCCAAGAAGCTAGGAGACGCCGCCGCGGCAGTAGAGGTGTTGTCAGCGGTGGGGCTGAGCGACGCGATATTCTATCGCGCCAGGTTCGATGAGTTATCCACGGGGCAGAAGGAGAGGGCAAAGCTAGCAAGCCTCCTAGCAGAGAAGCCAAACCTGCTGGTAATCGATGAGTTCACCGCCCACCTGGACAGGTTAACCGCTCAGCGAGTGGCGAGGAAGCTCGGGACCCTTGCCCGGAGAAACGGTATAACATTGATAGTCTCGACGAATAGGCCGGAGATACTGAGGGCACTAGCACCCGACAAGACGGTATTAGTGGGCTATGGCACAGCCACGGTGATAGAGACCCGTGAGAAGAACAAGTAGCGGGGAGGGGGCAAAGAGGTGCCACTAAAGCGGATAGTGTTCCTAATGGGTATCTCGGGGCTCGACCTAGGCAAGGTACTAGAGCTAGCCCAGGGCCTCGGAGCAGCGACTGCGAAGTACGAGGACTTTGTAGAAGAGGAGTTCAAGGCCCCGATATACCATGTCTCGGAGCTACTCCTGGTAAGGTATAGCGGCGTGAGGGACCGGTTCGACAAGGCCTTCGACAAGATGATGGAGTACCTGGAGACAAGCGGTTCCGAGGCAGCTGTTGTCGCGGCGCACGCAGCCTATTATCGTAGGAACAACGTTGTCGCGAGCCCAGTCGTGGCAAGGATAGCTATGTTGGCGAGCAGGGGGCTAGAGGTCTCAGTAATAGACTACGTAGACGACTACTACCACGTATTGTACCGCGTCGCGAAGAGAATAGAGCGCGGCGAGACCCCGGGCGTAGCTGGCTTCCAGGTCCTGGACCCACTAGGCCTAC
>JALVHV010000032.1 GCA_027028845.1 Pyrodictiaceae archaeon
CTGGTTCAGTGGAGGAGCAGGGAAGACGACTGGGTACTAGTGAGCCCCGAGAGCAGCTTTGTCGCGTCCATAGCTGAGCTACTCGTTACTAGTCCCAAGGAGGTGTGGCGCGACCTTGAGAGAAGGGCTACTGTTATCAAGTGGCTAGCCGAGAGGGGCGCTGATATGCTGGAGCTGCACGAGGTTGTGAGACGCTACATGAGGGAGCCGGACCGGGTCTACGAGGAGGCACTCGCAGAGACATCGCCCTATACCTACAAGAGGGTGCCCCGGGGATGAGGGAGCTCGTTAAGAGGCTGGGGCTAAGCCTTAACCCTGACCTCGAGTACCATGTTCTTGGCTCTGGGATTGCTCGTAGCCTGGATAGCTACACAACAGTATTCACCATAATCATTGTATTGTCATCCACGGTGCTCCCGGCTCTCATTGCCTCCTACTTTTACACGGCTAAGCACTTCCCGCTCCAGGCCGCAATAGTTCTCGGCGTTGGATTCGCTTTCAGCTTCGCCGTGATAGGGCTAGCGCTCTACATAATGCTTCCGAGCACAGCCTACAAGGGGCGTGCAAGCAAGCTTGAGCCACGCTTTCTCTCATTCGCATCCGCGCTAGCGACGCGCATACTAGCTGGTAGCGGCATCGCCGCCGCCTTCATAGAGCTATGGGAGAAGGAGAGGGAGGAGCTAAGGGAGTTCAGCATAGAGCTAGAATATATTGCATCGGCGGTACGAACCGGTATCCCCCTTGACAGAGCCCTTAGTGAGGCAGCGAAGATAACTCCCAGCCCTAGCCTGAAGAGCCTCCTCGGCGGCCTCGCAGCGGCTGCTAAGACGGGTAGCAGTATAGAAGAGGTGATAGACACCGTTGTATCAGAGTACCTCTACGCCTCAGAGTCGTATGTCGAGAATCTCTCCTCTTCTCTCGGAGCACTCCTAGAAATATTCGTCGCTATAGGAGCAATGCTCCCAGTCGCGGTAGGGGTGGTTGCTCTCCTCTTCGCGATACAGCCGCCAAGAACACCCCTACTCTCATTCGACAACATATTGTTCATCTCAACCTTCATACTCATACCGGCTACGAGCGCAGCTATAGCAGTAATGGCTGACTCAATGGTGTCACGCATAAGGGTGTAAGCGCCATGGATGCGCGGCAACTCGTCGCGGCGGCGAGCGCTCTACTATTGCCGCTTCTCTGGCTCTTCCTCTACCCAGGGCTAGCAGCAAAGACTGGCTACACCCTACTAGTGCCTAGGCACCAGGTCGTGTTGTTCAGATTCATACCAGTGATAACCGATCCCGGCACAATGATAGAGATATCCGGCGCCATAACCGTTGCTGCTCTCCCCTTGTACCTCTATGCCAGAAGGGAGGCAGCACTATCAGAGGCTCTTGAGCACCAGGTAGCGGAGCTTCTCTCCCTCTATGCTAGCCTCCTAGCCTCGACGGGCTCGGCTGCTGACGCGCTACTAGCTGCCTCGAGGATACTTGATAAGCCTATGTCGGTGCTCGTGGAGAGAATGGCCAGGATATACAAGATGACCGGAGACCTAGACAACGCGTTCCGCGCAGCGTTTAGCAACGCGCCCCGCAAGGTAAGGATATACGCCTACAACATAGTAACAGCCACCAAGAGCAGGGGCATGATGCACCGCGTACTCGGCGTAGCAGCTAGCCACGCGCAGAGCACACGTAGGCTACTAAGCCTGGTCAAGGCCCGTCTAAGCGAATACGGCTTCATAGGAGCCCTCGCATCAATAACATATGCATTCTCGGCAGGAGTAGTGGTGGGCCTCGTCCAGAAGCTCTC
>JALVHV010000033.1 GCA_027028845.1 Pyrodictiaceae archaeon
AGCTAGCTATGGGTCTTAGGGTTGAGAAGAAGCACGCTAAGGCGCTGCTAGAGGCGCTGGAACTAGCTGAGCACTATAAGCCTTTCCAGGAGGTTAAGCGCAGGGTTTTCCGCAAGTATGGCTTGCTCGGCACTCGTTATGACAGGGTCTTTACTGCGCTAATGTATCGGCTCTATAGGCTTCAGGGGATACTTGACCGTATAGCTGCTCAGCGTGTAGGCGTTAATCCGGAGCGGTTACCTGCGGCGATAAGGCAGTCGTTGCGCCTAGCTGTGGTGCTAGGCCAGTTTGACGAGGCCGGAGACGAGGAGTTTAATAATGCTCTCTTGCGCTTTGCCTCACTCTTTGTCTCGAAGAGGTTCGGCACGGAGTACGCTGATAAGGTAATGCGGCTTTATAGGAGTCTGCGACGTAGCCCATGGCAGCCTAGTAGTTATCGCGAAAAACTTGAGCTGGAGTACTCTATGCCCTGGATACTAATCGATGCACTGAGAAAGCTACTACCATGGGACGAGGTAAGGGCTTTCGCTGAGTCGATTAATACGCGCTCACCTATACTCGGTTTCCGCGTCAACACCCTTAAGACGAGTACCGAGGAAGTGCTTGAGGAGTTACACAGTCTCGGTGTGGATGCATGGCCTAGTGAGAGAGTACCTAATCACGTAAGGTATAGAGGGGGTATAGACTATCAGCGATTCCGTGCACTAGAGGAAGGCAAAGTAGTCCCACAGGATGAGGCTAGTGCGGCTGCAGGACTAATACTAGGCGCAAGACCAGGGGAGATAATCTATGACCTATGTGCCGCTCCTGGCGGGAAGACTACACACCTAGCCGAGCTAGCTAGGAACCAGGCGCTCGTAGTAGGAATGGATCTCAGGCCAGACCGGCTTGTCAGGCTAAGGGAGCTAGCTATACGTACGGGGACTTTTCTCTCCATAATAGCCGTTGCCGGCGACGCGCGCAGAGCCTCAACTATTCTTACACAGAGCGCACATCGAGTACTACTTGATCCTCCGTGTACAAGTACTGGTTCTTTGGCTAAGTACCCTGAGGCTAGGTGGAGGCTTACTAGGAAAACCATAAGGGAGCACGTTGAGAAGCAGAGAGCAATGCTCCTCGAGGCACTAAAGTTGCTCCGTCCAGGGGGTCGCTTGTTATACACTGTCTGCAGTATATTGCCCGAGGAAGGCGAGTACAACATATCCTGGCTCCTTGATAACGCGAAAGGAATAGAACTAGTTCCTCTCGAGGAGCCCTATGAGCCATCGCAGCTACTTAAGGGAACAATGAGGTCTTGGCCTCATAGACATCAGACAAGCGGCTTCTTCTACGCGCTCTTAGAGAAGCGAAGCTAGAACCATACCTAGGGGGACAGAATAGGAGTAGGTAAAAGAGGCAGTAAGCTTGGCACCTTAACGGGGTGCCTCTTTGGCTGCAGCATGCAAGGTTGTAGTAGGCTCGCTTAACCCTGTTAAGGTTAATGCCGTTCGCCGAGCCTTCAGGCTGCTATGCGACCCCGTTGTTAAGGGAACCAAGGTTGTTAGTGGTGTTTCGGCTCAGCCCATAGGGCTTCAAGAGATACTGCTCGGGGCGCTCAACAGAGCTACCCAGGCTCTTAAGGCAGAGGAAGCGGACTACGGGGTAGGCATAGAGGCTGGCGCCATAGTCGCTGACGCGGGGCCAATAGAGATACAGGTTGCCGTCATTTCTGATCGAAGCAGTAGAGTGAGTATTGGTCTTAGCCAGGGATTTATGCTCCCCCTGCACTGGCTAGACGAGTTGCTAGATAGAGTTGAGCTAGAGGAAATCGTTACAAGAAATATTGGAAGGAAAGATATTGGTGAAAAACTAGGCTTTATAGGCTACCTTACCTATGGCCTGGTCACCCGTACTGAGCTAAGCTATAACGCTGTATTAATGGCGCTTGTTCCACGCCTCAACCCGAACCTATACTCTAGGCTACCGAGAGCACAGGATATCATTGAGCGGCTTAGCGAGAGAACTTAATAAGCTGGCACTACTCTTGCTTGGCCCCGGGGGCGTAAAGAAGCCATGGGGATTTACCAGGGAAATGACCTAAAGAAGCCCACAGGCGGCAAAAAGAGACCCCATCAAAAGGTTAAGAGAAAGTACTGGATGGGGCGCTTCCCTACATTCACTAGACTAGACAACATAGAGCAAAGAAAAATAATAAGGGTTAGAGGAGGCAATCAAAAAGTCCGACTCAAGAGAGCCACATATGCTAATGTAGCTGATCCATCAACCCATACCGTTAAGAGGGTAAAGATACTACGTGTCCTAGAAACTCCTGCTAACCCACAATACGTGCGCTCAGGAATAATAACTAAGGGTACCATTATAGAGACCGAGCTCGGTAAGGCGGTAGTGACCTCGAGGCCTGGGCAAGACGGCGTCGTTAACGCTGTTCTCGTCGAGAAGAAGGCCTAGCTTTTTGGAATAAGTGCTGCAAGTCTCTGTATTCTCTCTAGGACCCTTCTCCTATGCTTTTCGTCTAGACGCGCCTCGGCTACAATGCTCTGGAGGAACTCTATGACTTTCTCAGCGTAATCGGGCTTAAACGGGAATGGTACTCCATCCTTTCCGCCAACTATGTAGGCGTAGCGGAACGGGTCTAGTGGATGGGTTGCCGGGTCTTCGTGGCTTATTGGTGCCTCGTAGACAAGTTCTGCTACTAGTGCTATACTGCGCAGGGTGGCTGGCCCAACACCCTCGATGAGGACTAATTCCTCTATGTTGCTGGGCTGTGCCTCGTATATTCTGCGAAGCACTCTCTCGAGATCCCTTGGAGGCCTTGGCTGTGGCTTGTAAATTCTTCTAATCTTGGTCGTTTCTAGCCCGGATCTAGTAGTCCATGCTGTTAGAGGTACTATGCCTTGCAGAAGACGATGAGCTTGCATTATCTCTCTTATAACTTTTCTCGGGTTCTCACGGACAATATCTACTATTGTTTTCCTTGCATCAAGGCTTTTTCTGCTAGTCAGGTCTATTACCTGGTCCTCTCTCTTGGCCGCTGCAATACTGCTATGAGGCTCTAGGCTCGGTATCGGTGGAAGCGGGCTGGCCCAATGATAGCGTCTAGCGAGTCGTTGCTCCGGGTTCATTCCTTGTTGTATTATTACCCAATCCCCTGTCTCCGCCACTAATACTGCGTGGTGGTATAGCTGGTAGCCGTCCTGTAGTAGAACTGTGTCTGTTTTCGCGCTTAGCTTTGATACTCTTACTAGGTATTCGACGCGGCTGGATGATAGGTTAAGTTTTTCTCCCAGTTGTCTGAGCTCGTTTGGCGTCTCTCTCGCCTTCTTTCCCTTCCCGCCAGCAACGCCGAGGCCTAGGTTTGTCTCTGATAGGACTTGTTTTATTATGCCAATAGTTACTGTTGTTGAGCCGCTACTATCCCAGTCCATGCCTATAGCGTTGTTGAATGCCTGGAACCATAGAGGATCAGCAAATACTTTGACTGTCTTAGAGACGCCGTGAAGCGCTACCATTGCCTCGAGGAGGGCGCGGGCAAGTCTCTTCATGTATGCTGCTAGCCATGGTGGTACATGTCCGTCGTGGAGTGGTAACTCGGCAATGCCATAGACCATTACGTGTATCCCTTTCTCCTACTTAGTCTTGGAATTCTCTACATTCCCTTATTACTAGTTGCGGTATTCCCCCATATAGGGTTTCTCTATTGAGAAGTACTGATGAAAAGAAAAATGGAACTAGATTAGGTGTTATAGCCATAGCCTGGCTGGGAACCTTGTTAGCCTCTTTGCCCCCTTCTTGGTGACTAGTATCATTTCCTCGATTCGTACACCATATTTGCCTGGAATGTATACTCCCGGTTCAATTGTTATCACTATGCCTGGTTCGAGCACTGTATCGCTGCCATAGCTGACTCGCGGCTCTTCATGAACCTCTATGCCTACTCCATGGCCGAGGCTATGATTGAAGTAGTAGGCTAGCCCATGTTTTCGTAGCACTTCCCTGGCCTTAGCATCAAGTTCTCCAGTTTTGACTCCCGGCGCTGCTAGGTCAATTGCCTCCTCAACTGCTTCTAGCACCGCCTCAGCTGTATCACGGAAACCTTCAGGACCCTCGTCGAGGACAAGAGTGCGTGTCATATCACTGCAGTAGCCCTTGTATATTGCGCCGAGATCTATTAGCACTGGCATTCCCGGCTCTAGTCTTCTTCGCTTAGATGGTGACGCGTGGGGATAGACTGTGTTTTCGCCGAAGGCTACTATTGGGGGGAACGAGTGGTCATCTGCGCCCAGTGCGCGGAAACTATACTCTATTATTGCTGCTATTTCCTGCTCTGATACACCGTAGTCAAGACTATCTATAGCTGCTTGTAGCGCTTCCTCAGCTATCGCTACCGCTGTCTCCATACGTTCTATCTCCCACGGATCCTTTATCATCCTCATATGGGCTATTTTCTTGCCTATATCTACTAGTTTTAGCTTCTTCGCAAGCTCATTGTATAGAGATAAGTTTGTTAGATCACTCCCTACTCTCTTCTTCTCACCAATTGTCTCTATGATTGAGTCTACGAGGCTTTTCTGGAGAACCTTCTGCTTAGGGGCAAGTACTAGGTCCTCGGGGAGTCCGTAGGGTTGATACCCTACTACCTCTACTTTGTCGTCTACATCGTTCTCTTTTATGGAATCAAGGGCGTTTAAGTATTCTAGTGGTGGCACTAGTAACGTGAATCCATTGTTTCGTGTAAGGACTAGGAAGCCTGCGCCACGGTAACCGGTGAAGTAGAATACGTTGGGGCTTCTTGTAATCAGTATAGCGTCTAGGTTTTCCTCCTCTAGGAGGGTTTCTAGCTTAGCTAGTCTTTCCCGATATGGTTGCAAGCACTACACCGTTGTAAAAAGCGTGGTAAATAGGAGGAGAAAAAGATGGCTCTAGTAATGAAGCCTGCAGTGTTGCGCGACGAGGTGTCGGCGGTGACGGGGCCGGAGTCATTGATATGGATTATCACTGGGCGTTGCAATCTTCGGTGCCCTTACTGCTATGCCGAGCAATACATGAACTATGGGGAGCTTGGTGTAAAAGAAGTGATAAGCGTCCTAGAGGAGGCTGCTGATACTGGCGTAAGATATGTACAGTTTACTGGAGGTGAGCCCTTACTAAGAAGAGACATAGTTGACGTTCTTGAGGCTGCTGCCAGGCTTGGGTTAGAGACTAGCATCTTCACCAACCTGACTCTCATGAATAATAGAATTGCTGCACGGCTTGCAAGGCTCGGCGTAGATGTTTACACCAGTCTTGATGGGCCCCGTGATGTATATGAGCTCGTTAAGGGTGAGGGGAGCTGGGAGCGCTTCCTTAGCGGGGTAAAGACTGTCAAGACAGCGGGTTTGTGGCTCCATATCAATATCCCGGTGAGCAGGCTCAACTTTAACCGCGTAGGTGACGCTATAAGACTCGCCATAGACCTCGGAGCGGATAGCATCTCGCTTATCCCTGCTATGCCCAGCGGGAGGGCGCTTAGAACC
>JALVHV010000034.1 GCA_027028845.1 Pyrodictiaceae archaeon
CTCCCATAATAATGCTTAAGGATCTTTCTTGCAATATCCTTTATTGTCACCATTACCGTGTATGGTCTTGTTCTGAGCTCGGATGCGACTTCCTCCCATGATTTTGCCTGCATTACCTTCGCTATGGACACGTATTCTTCTCGCTTAGTTAACGATAACCCCTTAGTCTTAGGATATGTGAGCCAGTATGCCTTCACGATTTCGTGGATTATGTCAGCGGCTGCCTCGTAGGTCATAGGGCCATAAGCATATATCCATAGTCTATCGAGCTGTATAGGTGTTAACGCTGGATAATAGTTCTCAAGCACCGGTCTCCCCGTCTTTAGTATATGTATTGCGACATCGGTTTCTAGTCCTCGATACGGGTCATGTAGGCTCTCGAGTACTTTTCTCTTAAATTCGCGGTTAGCTATATCAACTATGTCCTTGAACCAGTCCTTGAGCGGCTTGATTACCAATATTGTGTACTCGCCACTAACGGGGTTTCTGTCAGGAGACATGTGTATTGGTAGGAAGTCGTTCTTAGTCCAGAAGCGTAGAAGTTGTTCATTTACGCCAAACCCGCTTCCTATCCAGTCCATGTCTTTCTCAGCAGCTTCTTTGGCTGCTTCTTTAAGCGCGAAGGAGCCTATGCCCCTACCTTGTACCTCGGGATGCGTTGCTATTCTGACGATCCTCCAGCCTCTTGCTTTCCCGAATTCTCTTATCCTTATGTGCTTCAGAGCCCTATCAGGTATGATGTTTCCTGGGGTCTTGCCGCCTCTCAGTAGTTCCTCTATTAGGTCGTCGTCTAGTCCTCCCTCCTGTGCTATTTGTAGAGCACATACTATTTTCCCTGAGGGGATCTTGACCGCCCTTATTATATGGTGGGGTGCGTCAGCAAGTATTCCTAGGTCGTCGGGCTCGTTACGGTAATGTGCTAGTACATATATTCCGAAGAGTTGTCTGAGCTCCCTTTCGCCAGCGGGGCTAAAGAGGTATTCGGGGTCATATTTTACGTAGCTAAATTCTTTCCTCTCTATTGATTCTAGGTCCTCCTTTGTTAGCTCAGCGGGCTCCGCGTCTAGGAGGAGTGCGTCAAAGAGCCACTTCTCTATCGGGTCGTCTTCAGCGTAGCGTATTGGTTCGTGCATCTCGGCTAGTATGAGCTCGGTGTTGGGGTCTTCACGTAGAGCGGAGAGGAAGCGCACTGAGAAGCCTCTGCCCGCTCCTTCATAGCCATGTATTGTTGTCGCGAATACGAGTTTCCTATGTGATCTCCATATCTTATGTAATAATGGTACATGGATGCCCGCAGCTTCGTCTACTAGTACTATATCGGCTTTGAGCCTTGGTACGTGAATGGGTTCCCAGTACTCTATGCTAAATCTTGGGCCATGAATCTCTAGTATATTATCACCTCTCTTGATGATCCTTATATCAATGTCTAGTTTTTCTGCGGCTTTTCTAGCAAGCATGAAGAATGACTGAACATTGAGAAGGCTTGGTGCGGTCACTATTATTCTTGTACGTGGCCCTTTTTTGAGCCGAAGCGCCATACCTATGGACGCTATTCCTAGGGCACAGGATTTTCCTCTACCTCTATCCGATGTTATCACTATTGCTAGTCTTTTCTTCTTAGGCTTCTCAAGGACTTTTTCCAGTAATTTTATTACATTGACCTGGTCCTGGGTTAATGCTAACTCATATAGTTCTCTTGGGAAGAGAGTTTTCTCTGGTATCTCTATTGTTTTCTCTTCGTGGCGCTTTATTGGGTAATCGTCTGCTTTTATCACTTCATCCTCGTCGGCGTCGTAAATATAGATGCCTTTATGTTCTATTAATTTCCTCTTAAACCATGATATGAATATGTGTCGCGGCTCATGGAAGCCTGGGACAACGAGGTTCTGTTTAAATATTGTTAGCCACTTGTCCCACTTGGTCCAAGGCGGAACGGTAAATACTATTAGGCCTCC
Organism: Pyrodictiaceae archaeon; assembly: GCA_027028845.1. Classification (GTDB taxonomy): domain Archaea; phylum Thermoproteota; class Thermoprotei_A; order Sulfolobales; family Pyrodictiaceae; genus Pyrofollis. Next base: position 1,956 of record JALVHV010000034.1, read on the forward strand.
GCCCTCGACAATGCTGACAAGTCTACCAACGTCGTTTGGTTTAAGATCGTTTGTCAAATCCATTACTAGTATCTTAAACGTTGTCCCGAGGAAGCGTTCGCTTTCTTCATATCTTGCAATGGTTGATGATATAAGAGATGAATTGGTCTTTATGGTTCGCTTTACGACTTCTTTACGAATCCTGGCGTCCTTGAATTCGTCATGGAATACGTATAGTAGTGGTAGTTCCTCTTTCCCCTTTATACGTTTATAGACTCGTTCGTAGAATAGAAGGGCACGAGCTACTAGGATACCCACCTTGAAGGGATTTGAGCCGCTGATTATTAATAGTCTCCTATGCCTAGAGACTATCGCTCTCTCTATACCTTTGCTAAGCTTTCTAAGCATTCGGTTAAACGATGAGGGAACATAGTCGCGGAGTCTTTCCGCTATTTTCTTCGCGATATCCTCTATGTCCTTCTTGGAGAGTTCATCGATATCAATGCTGGTTATGTCGATGCTCATTTATAGGACACCTTCCAAGGACGTGTCCTCATAATCGTGATGCATACTCGTTGCCTACTACTTAGTCCTATTACGCTTTAGGAATGGGGTCTAACATAAGGCTTTGGTTGTTTAGTTAGGGGAGTGCCAAAAGTCTTTATTCAAATCTATTTTTGCTCAAAAATATTACTTAGTTTTCCTACTTTCTTTAGCCTATCGAGCTGAACAATGACTTGTTCCCTAGTTTCTAGGTTCTTTATTGTTACTTTGTTTTCTTTGGCTTCCTTCTCACCTACTATTATGGCGTATCTTGTTCCTTTCTCGTATATTTTTTGCAAAGTCTTTGATATGCGGGATGAAGTTGTTATATCCGTTACTACGTGTTTTCTTGCCAAGAGTTGCTGAAGCTTTATAGCATAGGAAGCGTATTTCTCATCTATTAGAACTATTGTGGCTTTCTCTCTTCTCTCTGTTTCCAGGTTTACGCCTTTTTCCTTTAGTGCTGCTAATGTCCTATCTAGTCCTATTGCAAAGCCTACACCAGGTACGTGCTCGTCTCCATATATTTCTATTAGGTTATCGTATCTTCCTCCCCCTGCTATGCTGACGGGAAAGCCTGGAACTTTCACTTCAAATATTATACCTGTGTAGTAAGCGAGTCCTCGTGCGAACGATATGTCTGGCTCTAGTGCAAGATTAGGGTAAATATCGCGTATTATGTTAATTATTTCGATTAAGTATTCGGCTTGTTTCTCTGCCTCTTTGTTTATTGTGGCAAGTATCTTTGCTGCTTCCTCTATTGTACTAGTAGTCCAGAGTTCTTGTAGCTTGTTTGCTAGCTCATTAAAGCCTCGTTGTTCTAGATAACTTAGTGCTTCATTGTACATTGACTTATCCATTAGGTGTAGTATGTGGTCTTGTTCTTCGTCTGCTAGGCCAAAGTACTTAAACAAGCTTCTATAAATTCCTATGTTTCCTACTTTAAGGACTATCTTGTCTAGCATCTTTATTTTTTCATAATAGTTTATGAGAATGTTTATTGTCTCTATATCAGCTACTTTCCCCTCGGCGCCGAGTAGCTCTATTCCTGCCTGCCAGAACTCTCTATACCTTGCTCTCTGAGGCTCTTCGTAACGGAAGCAATTCACTATATAATACAACCGTATTGGCTTTGGCTTTGCCCTTAAGTGTTTTAAGTATATGCGTGCTATGCTAGCAGTAGCTTCAGGGCGTAGAGCTACCTCGCGGCCAGCCTTGTCTCTGAAGACGAACATTGATCTTCTGATCTCTTCTCCCGATTTTATCGCGAATAACTCGAATCTTTCAAGTGTTGGTGGTATAACCTCCTCATAGCCGTAGCTCTCTACAAGTTCCTTAAATAGGCTCATTAACTGACGAAGTGTAGTCGAATCGGGTGCCAGTATATCTCTAAAGCCTCTTAGAGGCTCTAGCGGGATTTTCATAACTTGTTCTCCGCTTCCGTGAGCCTCGTCTCGCCAGGTCTAAATAGTAACGCTTCATAATAGGTTAGGTCACCGTACCTATCTACTATTGCTAATATGGGTTCCCAGCCATTGCTAAATGCCTCGCGTATAAATGAGTAAAGGGTTTCAAGGCTGATGGGCCGGTTCTCTTCTAGTACTAGCACGTAGTGAGTATATTTTTGCTCCATTTTCCTTCGGCGTAGGAGAAATGTATGTGGACGGGGACCTGGTATGGGGTGGCGTCCCCGCTTTTTTAGGTCAAGGTACGTTTCGAACTCTACCCATGCGTAGGGGTTCTCGATACTATATAGCCTCATGAGTTCCTCGAAACTGATAGGTTCTCCCTCTCTGTTAAATGCATTAGCTATCCCACGGTATATGAGGTAAAGTGCTTCTATGACGTGAATCTTGTTATTGTTAAGCGGTCCTAGTATTCTACTAGCCTCTTCTACTCCTTGCACTACAGTTATACTCCATGGTATCGACTCAATACGCAATACTACGCTTCTTTGCGCGGCCTCCAACTAGTAGCCCTCATTAAGCTCTTTTATTCTTCCCTCTTTTGTTCCTGTCTCCTTGGTGGAGTTTTTGTCTGTACTCGAGAAGCTCCGAATAAAGCCTATGGAATGGGTAGAGGATTCAGAGGGTCCTCGCTTTCGATGGCTAGATACAAGGCTTATTCCTTGGGAAGAAGTCTATAGGGAGACAACAGACTATGAGCGTGTTGCAAGGGCAATAAAAGAGATGGAGATTCGTGGGGCTCCGGCCATAGGGATAGCAGCAGGCTACGGTATGGCTCTAGCAGCTTACTACTCTAACACAAATGATGTAAATGAACTATTAGCTCGTCTCGAGAAGGCTAAGAAGGTTCTAGCTGCTACTAGGCCAACAGCCTATAACCTCTTCTGGGCTCTTGATAGGGTTATGAAGAAGGCCAGGGACTCTCTAGGTAAAGGCGTTGACGCTATTATTCGGGCCGTTGTTGAGGAGGCTAAGAGTATTCATGAGGAGGATGTACGCCAGAACATGGAAATGGGTAAAATAGGTGCTAAACTAATAGATGATGGTGATGTTGTTCTCACGCATTGTAATACTGGTGCATTGGCTACCGGAGGGTATGGCACTGCCTTAGGCGTTATAAGAGCTGCTGTTGAGGAAGGTAAGCGTATAAGAGTTATAGCAACCGAGACACGCCCTCTCCTCCAAGGCGCGAGACTAACCATATGGGAGCTAGTTAAGGAAGGTATAGATGCAACACTAATAACCGACAACATGGTTGGTTATGTTATGTATAAAGGACTTGTTAACAAAGTCTTTGTCGGCGCTGACAGGATAACCCTTGACGGCTACGTAGCTAATAAGATAGGAACATATATGATAGCAACAATGGCGTCAAGGCATCGTATACCATTCTATGTTGTTGCACCTTCATCAACTTTCGATCTAGGCTTAGAGGGCGACGCTATTCCAATAGAAGAGCGTTCACCCGACGAAGTTAGAACCGTGCTAGGTAAGGTACTGATTACTGTACCAAGTATTAATGTTATTAATCCTGCTTTCGATATTACACCACCTAACCTAGTGACTGC
>JALVHV010000035.1 GCA_027028845.1 Pyrodictiaceae archaeon
CATTGATTTACTCACCCCACGAGCTTTTTCTCACACATCTCCGGGTTCATCGTCTCATCCATGTTCTCCTACTCGTGGCGCATTCGATCACCCTAGGCAATAACTAGAGCGGTGGGGATGTTGGGCCATGGTTACAGCGGTTGATCTCTTAGCATCAACTGTTGATGGCATATTGATTGGTAGTATCTATGCACTCGTAGGCGTGGGCTTAGCACTAATCTGGGGCGTTATGGAGATAATTAACTTCGCTCACGGCGACTACATGATGCTCGGTGCCTTGACTGCTTACTTCCTCTACTTGGCTGGGATAGACCCTCTCATAGGCGCTGTGGCTGCCTTCGTGGTCGTCTACGCGCTTGGTGTGCTCACGCAGCGAGCAGTCATTAATAGGATACTGGATGCCCCGCTCCTCACCCAGATAGCCGTAACGTTCGCGATCCTGCTCATCATTAGGTACGGTGTAGAGGCAGCCTTCGGGCCCTATACTCGGCGCATTGCGAGCTGGTACGCGAACGTCTATTACCACGTGGGGCCCCTTACTATACCGTTGCCGAAGCTAATAGCCTTCATAGTATCGCTTATAGTTGCTGCCGGGCTCTACGTATTCCTATTCAAGACCGATACTGGCATAGCTCTGCGAGCAACATCGCAGAACCGGGTAGTAGCCGAGCTCATGGGCATCAATGTCAAGAAGATGTATGACCTCGCCTTCGGCATAGGGGTAGGGATAGCTGGGCTAGCAGGAGCAATACTGGCCCTCTTCTACCCAATATTCCCCGAGATGGGTGCGTTCTTCGCCCTCATAGCCTTCATAGTCGTGGTCCTAGGCGGCTTCGGGAGCGTATTCGGAGCATACCTAGGAGGCATATTGATTGGTGTTATAGAGAGCGTTAGCGCCCTCTTCGTGAACCCAGCGCTCAAGGACGTGGTTGCGTTCATAATATTCCTATTGATAATCCTCGTAAAGCCCACCGGGCTCTTTGGGAGAGGTGAGTAGCTATGAGAGAGCTAATGAGATACGCAAGAAACCCAGTTGTTGTACTAGTCTCGGTGCTCCTACTAGCGCTACCAGCCCTCTTCAGCATGACTGGCCAGCCATTCTACGCGAATATGCTATTCCTCTCACTCATGTACGGCGTAGCAGCGCTGGCATGGAACCTAATGCAAGGGTATACAGGGATGTTTAGCCTTGGCCACGCAGCGTTCTTCGGAGTAGGTGCCTACACAGTCATGGTGGCAATGCTCTACTATAACGTGTCGCCCTGGATAGGCATATGGCTCGCCGGCGTCATGGCCGCAGTAGTGGGCTTTCTACTGGGATTCCCACTGCTACGCTTAAGGAGTCACTGGTTCACACTAGCAACAATAGCTGTTGGCGAGATATTCAAGCTAGCCTTCGCTCACTGGAGCTACGTGGGCGCGGCCCGTGGGCTCCAGGCACCGATAGTTGGGCCAAGTAAGGCACTGTACTACATGCAGTTCACGGGGCCCTTCGTCTACGTCTACGTGGCTCTCCTAGTACTCCTTGTTGAGCTAGTGGTGCTTTACCGCGTCGTTAATAGCCGTACAGGGTACTATTTGCAAACGATCCGAGAAGACGAGATAGTAGCTAAGACTCTGGGCATAGACACGTTCCGGTACCGCATGCTATCCCTAGTCATTAGTAGCTTCTTCACCGGGCTCGCCGGGGCTCTCTACGCTGTGAGATTCCACTACGTCGACCCCTTCGCCGTGTTCGATCTCATAACGATATCGACGTACATAGCGGTAGCAGGCATCATCGGCGGCATATATAGCTTCATAGGCCCCCTCGTTGGCGCGTTCATATTCGTGCCAGCAGCGGAGTATGTCAGGGTAAAGATAGTCTCAGCATTCCCCAGGGTATTCGGGCTCCACGTAGTCGTTGTAGGCGTTATACTCCTCCTAATCTCGCTCTTCCTGCCCGAGGGCGTAATGGGCTACCTAAAGCGCAAAGGCTACATAAAGACAGGGTGACGCTCCTATGGTTGAGACGCTGCTCAGGGTAGAGAATGTTACTAAGCGCTTCGGGGGACTAGTAGCACTAGACAATGTCTCCCTAGAGGTTCTCCGAGGCGAGAGGCTGGGCCTAATAGGCCCCAATGGTGCTGGCAAGACAACGCTCTTCAACGTCATATCTGGGATATACAAGCCCGAGAAGGGAAGAATAGTGTTCAAAGACGTAGATATAACGGGGTGGCCTCCTCACAAGATAACTAGGCTAGGGATAGCACGTACATTCCAAATAGTGAGACCATTATCAAACCTAACAGTGCTAGACAACGTTGTTGTAGGAGCACTCCTACGCGAACCCGATATAGGTAGGGCCCGTGAGAAGGCACTAGAGGTTCTCGAGACCGTGGGCCTCTACGAGAAGAGAAACATGCTGGCCAAGGACCTCAACCTCGTGGAGAAGAAGAGGCTAGAAGTAGCGAGAGCATTGGCAACTAGGCCGGAGCTACTCCTCCTAGACGAAGTCGCCGCGGGTCTTCGCCCAAGGGAAGTCGACGAGCTAGTCGAGACCCTAATGGAGCTCTCCAGGAAAGGCATAACCATGATAATGGTCGAGCACGTCATGAGGGCAGTGATGAACTTCGCTGAGAGAATAGTTGTGCTCCACTTCGGCAGAAAGATAGCCGAGGGCACACCAAAGGAGGTAGCCAACAACCCACAGGTAATCGAGGCCTACCTAGGCCCCCAGGACTAAGAACAAGGGGGGTGCCTCCCTATGAGTCCTAGGCTGCTCGAGGTCGACTCAATAGAGGTCTTCTACGGGGAGTTCCAGGCCTTGTTCGGGGTCTCGCTAAGCGTTGACAAGGGCGAGCTAGTAGCCCTCCTAGGGGCAAACGGCGCGGGGAAGACAACAACGCTACGCACAATCTCCGGCATACTCCGGCCGAGACATGGCAGGATAATATGGCGTGGCAAAGACATCACCGATACACCGGCGTACAAGCGGGTCGAGATGGGTATCTCCCATGTACCCGAGGGCCGCGGCATATTCCCCAAGCTAACAGTCTACGAGAACCTACGCGTCGCGGCCTACACTAAGCGTGCTAAGGAGCGGTTCAGTGAGAGCCTAGAAATGGTCTACAGCCTCTTCCCCCGGCTACGTGAGAGGAGAAACCAGCTAGCAGGGACACTTAGCGGCGGCGAGCAACAAATGCTAGCAATAGGCAGGGCGCTTATCCAGCGCCCCGAGCTACTAATGATGGATGAGCCAAGCCTTGGCTTGGCACCGAAGCTCGCAAGAGAAGTAATCTTCCTAGCCAAGCGCCTAAGAGACGAGTACGGAATAACAGTGCTACTAGTCGAGCAAAACGTGAGGCTCTCACTCAAAGTCGCTGACCGAGCATACATACTAGAGACGGGACGCATAGTGATGGAGGGAACACCAGAGGAGCTAGAGAAGAACCCGAAGGTGAGAGAAGCATACCTAGGCATATAGCATGGACGAGATGATTACACACCTTTCTTCGTTTTATTCTATCCGCTTCCGTGTCTCTACGCGGCTTGCGAGGTGCATGTGTCCTGGCTAGGCGTATAGGAGCAGATATAGGCGGCACCTTCACCGACGTAGTTGGCTTCGACGATGAGAGCGGCGAGCTCCTACACCTAAAGGTGCTCACCACGCCGAGGGAGCCGTGGCGCGGACTAATAGAGGGTATCGAGAAGCTTGGCTGGGCCCTGGACAGCGTAGAAATAATAGTCCATGCCTCAACCATCGGCACTAATACCTTCCTAGGGCAAGTAGGGCTACGCCTACCCAAGGCAGTGCTGCTAACCAATGAGGGTTTCCGCGACGTCCTGGAGATCGGTAGGCAGAACAGACCAGAGCTATACAACCTGTTCTTCCAGCGACCAGCCCCCCTGGTTCCGCGGTCCCGGAGAATAGGGGTAAGGGGCCGCATAGGCCCCGATGGCTCGGAGCTAGAGCCGCTGGACGAGAACCAGGTCCGCAGAATAGCTAGGCAGTGGTGCCGGGAAGCAGAGGTCTTCATAATAAGCTTCCTACACAGCTACCGCAACCCAAGCCACGAGCAACGAGCCAAGCAGATAATAGAGGAGGAGTGCCCAGGCACAATAGTCGTCACTAGCTACGAGACCGATCCCCAGCCAAAGGAGTACGAGAGAACAAGCACCACGGTGGTAAACGGGCTGCTCAAGCCCCTCCTAGCCCGCTACATAGAGAAAGTAGTCGAGGAGCTAGAGAGGAGAGGGTTCAGAGGCAAGTTCCTCGTAATGCAGAGCAGTGGCGGCGTAGCCGGCAGCGATGAAGCCACCAGGTACCCTGCAGCGTTCATCGAGAGCGGGCCAGCAGCAGGAGCAGTAGCGGTAGCCTACTTCTCCAAGCTAATGGGTGTCGAGAAGGCCCTCGGCTTCGACATGGGCGGCACCACGGCGAAGGCCTCGACAGTTGTTAACGGAGAGCCCCTCGTTGTACAAGAGTACGAGGTAGGCGGCAAGGTCCACATGGGCCGCCTCCTAAGAGGCTCCGGGTACCCCGTCAGATACCCCTACATAGACCTAGCAGAGGTCAGCGCAGGCGGGGGCACAATAGCCTGGATAGACCCCGGTGGTGCTCTCCGCGTAGGGCCCGTGAGCGCTGGAGCCGACCCAGGCCCAGCCTGTTATGGCCGTGGCGGCACAGAGCCAACGATAACGGATGCCAACTACGTCCTTGGCAGGTTGCCCGACGAGCTAGCTGGTGGAAGAGTTAAGCTGCACAGAGACCTGGCGGAGAAGGCGCTCGCCAAGCTAGCCGAGAAGCTCGGGATGAGCATAGTCGAGCTAGCCTCATCTATAATAAGGATCTCTAACACCGTGATGGCCCGCGCGCTCCGCCTTGTCAGTGTTGAGAGAGGCTATGATCCAAGAGAGTTCTCGATGTACGCCTTCGGGGGAGCAGGCCCCCTACACGCAGCAGCTCTTGCGGCCGAGATCGGGGTAAGAGAGGTCATAGTCCCCCCGCTTCCTGGGGTCTTCTCAGCCCTAGGCCTCCTAGTCACTGATTACCGCCACGACCTCCACAAAGCAGTTGTTAGGAGAGCCGACGAGGTCTCCGAGGAGGAGCTAGAAAGGATATACAGTGAGCTAGAGCAGGAGGCAACCCGGATGCTAGTATCGGAGGGAGTAAAGCAGAGAGACATAAGGATCACGAGGCTACTAGACATGCGCTACCTAGGCCAAGCCTACGAGCTCATAGTCCCCTACCGCGGCAACATAGCAGAGGCCGTGGAAGCCTTCCACGAGAAGCACAGAGCCCGCTACGGCTACGATATGAGGGGCGAGCCAGTAGTAATAGTCAATGCCAGGATAGTGGCTATAGGCGCTATACCGAAGCCAAGGCTCCCAAGAAGCGAGCCAAGACCGTATAGGCCAGGGCCTCGGCGAACAAGGCGAGTCTTCTTCGAGGAGACAGGGTGGGTGGATACACCGGTGTACTGGCGCCCAGAGCTACGCCCAGGCGCCGAGATAGAGGGCCC
>JALVHV010000036.1 GCA_027028845.1 Pyrodictiaceae archaeon
TCAAGACACCTAGACCCCATACACGCATATAACAAGCTCATAACAATGTGTAGTAGAACGAGCACTTACACGAACCGAGTCATAAATCAGAGCAATATAGTACGGATCAAGGCCTTCGAGCTTGCAGGCCAGCTCCCGCTACTAGTATTCGACTCGGAAAAGCTAAGCTACTACATAATAGTGAAACTAAGCGACACGGATATAGCAACAATAGACTCAATAATAAACAAATTATCTAGCCTATCTAGCTAGATTCGGTCTTCGGGAGAGTCCTCATCCCCAAGACAGCCTTACTCCAAGAGGGTCAGCAATCCAGGCCCTCCTCACAACATGTAATCTGATACATCTTTGGCTTAAACTAAGGAGGATTAGAGGTAAGGTTTCTCCCATAGACGTGTCATTCGCTCTCTGCGCAGCGTGAACATAGCCCGTTCAAGGAACCTGTATACTGTGCTATGTTGTCTGCCCTGTATTAGCATCTCTATGGCTTGTTTAGCTATGTTTGCTGTCTCGTAGTCACCTATTATTGCTACGTAGTGGTCGTAAACCGATATGTATGTGCCGGTCATCTCCTCTATGGTTTTCCTAGCTTTCCCTTTCTCCCCGATTATTCTTCCTTTTATTCTCTGGAGGTGATTAGGGCTATCGCCTACGTGTTGTTTTAGGTCTATGACGACTAGTATCTGGTCCTCGTCGAGAACCCTCATGGCTCTCTCCGGGCTAAAGCCATAGGCTATGGCTTTCACGAATTCCTGGGCCTTCATCACCATGAATGGTGTTACATCTGGTGCCTCTGGCTCTATGATGACCATCCCTGTAGTGCTGTCAATGGTTATCCTTGTCCTCGTCCTGCGCATAACCTCTGTTTTTACCTTTCCTCCTTCACCTATAAGTACGCCTATTCTCTCTGGCGGTATCTTTGCGTAGAGGCGGAGGCTAGGCGGCATTGCATAGCTCTTTGCTTGTCTTACTTGCTCTCTGCTCTCCATCTCCTTGTCACACCCCCGGTGTACCAGGAGAAAGAGACGTGGTTATTGCTTTCCCGCTTTCTTCTCCCTAGGCTCCGGGCACTCTATGTTTTCACATAAAGTTATCTCTTTGAGTACTTGCTCGGGGCTATTTGCACTCGTAACGCCTAGCTTGGAGAAGAACCTGGATATGTTACGTGCATCGTTGCGGAGGAAGTCGCTTGCGTTAGGGTGCTCTAGGCTAACAGCCTGGGCCACGTCTATTATATAGACTTTGTTATCTAGGAGCATTATGTTATACTCGCTCATGTCGGCGTGGACTAGTTTTGCGCAGCAGTAAATCCTCCTATAGTTATTGATTACTTGCCAATAGATTTCCTCTGCCTCGTCGGTGCCTAGCTCGTTCTGTATCTCGTGTAGAAGTGGTGCTCTGAGCCCGTTTCTACCTATAAACTCCATAACTATTATGTTCTGATAGACTAGATAAGGTCTAGGAACACTTACCCCAGCCTCGTACATTCTCTTAAGGTTACGGAACTCTTTACGGGCCCATGCCGCGAATAATCTCTTAGTGTTACTCACGTCAACGTTCTGGAACCTTGGGTCACCTAGGAGGTACTTGTATATGCTTTTGCGGAACTCGGCTGTAGCTGTTAGGTAGATCTTAACAGCGTACTCGGTGCCGTCACGCCCTATTGCCCTGTACACTCTCGCCTCTTTACCGGCGCTCACGACGCCAGCGAATCTATCAAGCCGCAGCCGCCTCATTACCTCGTAGGCAGCCATAAGGGTCTGTGCATCCCAGACCTCTTCAACTGTTTCAAAAAGATCCTTGTCCTTAAGCCGTTTCTCTCTACGGCGCCTACCCAGGGCCTAGTTACACCCCGCAAAAAGAGCGAGCATCTCAACTTTATCTAATATTTATGCTAGCTCCTCGGCTAGCTCCAATAACTCTTCCGAGACTATGCCCATTTCTACTAATCTTTTTAGCTCGTCGCGAGTATAGCGGTGAATTATATCAGCTCTATCTGGCTTAAAGTCCCAGGGTGCAGCAAGGACTATATCTCCCTCTCTCATCCAGACTCGTCTCCTCATACTGCCTTTGATTCTGGCTTTTCGCTCAACACCGTCCTGGCATCGCAGGAGTACATGGTCTGCGCCAAGTATCTTAGTGATTACGCATAGCATTGTGCCTTCCTCGGGATTTGGTAGTAATAGTTCTTTTTTGCTCTCTTCCTCTTGTCTTCGCTTCTTCTTTGCCAGGGCTTCTTCACCCCAGGTATAAGCATACGTTTCCCGGAGAAGGTATTCTAAGTCTATTGCCTCTTGACATTGGTGTTTCCTTCCTTGAAAGATTGTGGTGTGGTACTTATTTTCCTCCAGGAATGAGTGGTGCTGTGGAATAGCGCCAGAGAGGGATTCTCCTTGGGGAAATGCACAGCCTCAATGCACCTACCAGCAGGCCTCGTGGATGAGTGGATAAGAGAAGATATACCCTTCATGGATCTAACAACAACCATACTAGGCATAGCGGATAAACCAGCTAAGGCACATATAGTGCTCCGCGAGAGGGCTGTCATTTGTGGTCTACAAGAGGCGGGAGCTGTCTATAGGAGACTAGGCGCCGAAGTAGAGAACGAGGCCCCCGAGGGCACTTGGGGGGAGCCAGGCCAGGAAATAATGACGCTACGAGGCAACGGTGGGCAATTACACGCGGGATGGAGAGTAGCACAGACACTCGTATCCATAGGCTCGGGTGTAGCAACCTATACACGGCTAATGGTTGAAAAGGCCAAGAAAGTAAACCCCAAGGTCATAATAGCTGTTGCCCGTAAAGCCCCGCCTGGGCTGCGTCATCTCTACTATCATTGTGTTCTGTGTGGTGGCGCAACACTTCACCGTGTGGGTATAAGCGATACAATCCTGGTCTTCCCTAATCATACCAGGCTTACTAAGGGCATAGACAAAGTAATAGAGAGAATCAAGGAGGCTCGCCTACTCATAGGTGAGCGCCAAGTAGTTGTTGAGGTTGATAGCCCTGATGAAGCGTTAAAGGTTGCTAGGAGCGGTGTGATCGACGAGGTACAACTGGATCATATCGAGCCCGACGTGCTCCGCGAAATAGTCACCGAGATACGCAAAGCTAATAACAATATAAGGATAGCTGTTGGCGGGGGAATTAATCTCAAAAACATCGAGGAGTATGCTGCAACAGGAGTCGACGTAATAGTTACTAGCGCGCCGTTCTGGGCGAAGCCGATCGACTTAACAACCAGGATAGAGGGCCTAGATTAGAACTATGCACTTGTTTCTAATCCCGTGACAAGGTTACTCTGGTTGCAAGGATATGGATTGTTTTAGGGAGAAAAGAAGGAAGGCCTAGTGGCTCGGCAATGGGTGCTTCTCTAATAGCTTGTCAACGATGTCTTTCGGTGTTGGGCCCTCTAGTACTTTGAGCTCGTAGCTTACCCTTACGTATGGTTTGTCGAGATTTATCATGTTCTCTATCCTTGCAGGACTAGCTATTATTATTACGTCAGCGGGTACTCTACGCAGTGTCTCCTCGAGGTCTCTTAGCTGCTTCTCCGTATACCCTGTCGAGGGTACTACAGGCCCCATGTGTTTATATGTCTCGAACATCTCTTTTATTACGCCCACGCCGTAGGGCTTTGGATCAACTATCTCTGCTCCATACTTCTTTGCTGCCACGTAGCCTGCTGCGTATGGTGCTCCTCCGTGCGTCACGGTGGGTGAGTCTTCTACTACCACGACTTTCTTGCCCTTTATTAATTCGGGCTTATCAACAGTTACTTCGAGATCGGCTATTGCTATCTCGAGTCTCGGGTTCAGCCTTAGTAGGTTCTCTTTTACCTGCTTCACTTTCTCTGCTCCGGCTTCGCTAGCCTTCGTTATTATCGCTATGTCTGCTGCTCGTACATTGACCTCGCCTGGGAAGGCAGAGGCCTCTAGGCCTGGTCTCATAGCGTCTGCTACGACTATCCAGAGATCCGGCTTTATGAATGGCCAGTCATTGTTCCCTCCGTCCCATAGTACTATGTCTCCTAGTTTCTCGGCTTCGCGTGTAACGAGTCCGTAGTCTACTCCCGCTAAGACAGGGACTCCTAGGTCTATGTATGGCTCGTACTCTTCTCGCTCCTCTATAGTCAATGGGTACTTTGATATATCGTCTCGGGTCTTTATCACTATGAGGTTCTTGGCCTCTAGGTCGCCATAGGCCATTGGGTGCCTCACTACTGCTGGAACAAGGTTCCTGTTCTTAATCTCACGGACAAGTGCTCTCGACACGGTACTTTTACCAGCCCCTGTCTTCACGGCGGTGACAGCTAGTACTGGCTTATAGCTTGGAATCATCGTGTCGCGTGGACCAACTATGCGGAAGTCGGCGCCAGTGGCTAGCACCATGCTTAGCTTATGCCCTATTTCATCGTATGTTAGATCGCTATAGGCAAGTATTACCTCGTCCACATCGAAGTCCTTGACTAGTTTGGGTAACCACTCCTCAGGGTATATCGGTATACCGTCGGGATACAGGGGTCCTGCTAGGCTTGGTGGGTACCTGCTCCACTCAATGCCAGGTATCTGAGTTGCTGTGAATGCGACCACTTCGTAGTCTGGATTATTGCGGAACATCATGTTGAATACGTGGAAGTCTCTTCCACCAGCACCCATTATTATTACTCTCTTCTTCCTAGTCATGGCTAGAACCCTCACTATTCTTGTCATGTCTATTGCTATGACCTGCCCAGTAAAGAATCGTTCTCTAGGCAAAACTAAGCGACTACCACTCGGGGAGAACACGGTAAGCCCACAGCAGTGCTGCTAGGAATATTTTTGCTAGAGCTTCTCGTAGCCTAGGCCTAGGAGATTAGCAACATAGTGTAACTCCTCAACGTATTTACCCGGGACAATGACGTAATGGTTGCCTATACTGTCCTCTAATAGCCTCTTCGAATCCTCTAGCCTAACCAACACTTGCGTCCTACAATGATAATTACTAAGATACCCCGAAGCCTCAACAATCCCAACTCCTACGCGTAGCTTAAGTGAGCCTGGGTCAAGCCTCGCTAAAGTTACGGGGGTACCTACGGGGATTTTCGCTGAAATACCAACCCCTATGCCGCTCTCGAAGTGAGTCATTAGCTCATAGGGTCCATAGACGAGAGGCGCAGTGCAATGAGCTAGTAAGACCCCGTTATCGCTTAGCCTCGCTGGATTAGCCATGAACACTGGCTTGCTGGATACCTGGTTTAGAATCATCATTGTAAGAGTCGCGGGTACATCGCCCTCACAGCCAGCTACGAATCCGCTAGAATTTAGGAGCGATAGTGCTAGGCAAGCAGTTGTATTCAGCCTAGTTATTAAGTCGAAACACTTGATTGTTAATGCTTGGAGCTTGTACTGTTCAATAATGCTTTTTAAAGCAGTATAGACTCTCAAGGCATTAATTATACTGGTCTCGTTCACGGAGACCCTAGTAGCGCCCGTGGTTACTTTCTTAAGGATGTCCTCAGAGGGTTTAGCTTCCCTGTAGAGCTTGATGAACTCGTCAAGCCCTATCTCTATAAGCTCAATGCCTATTTCTCTGGCTCTTTCGTTGCTCAGCCTGCTATATACTAGCCAGGGGCTTATACCACCAACTACGCCTAGTCTTGCTCCACGGATGTTTGTGGCAGCTCTTAGTGCTTTGATAATCCTTCTTAATAAGTAATGAGACGCGGGATCGAACTTGTCCATGTAGTGTATCGCTGTGCGTTTATATCTTCGTAGTAAGGGTGTGACCTCCATTACAGCGGGTAAGCTGTTAGCATAGGGTAGTGCTATAATAAGGAACATTTTGTCTTGTAGCTTCTCGCGCAGCTCTAGGACTAAGTGCTCAGTGCCCCCTGTTGCCACTACGAGCACTATGCCAGTACACTTCTCAAGCAAAGATAAGCTAGATGACAAGTTTTCGTCATCTATGACTCCTATGAAGCTTCCCAGTGATTCAGAAAGTATATCCAGACTACGCATAAGCCACTCAATGTACGTGTTATTACGTAGTCTAGATGCAACTATAGCGAAGCAGGTCTTGGTCTCCACTTGTAGGCCACCTATTTACCAAGCTTGGATTAGACCACGCTTATATTAGGAGGCTCAGTGAGCAAAAAATCTAGGAGAAGGTACCTTGTCTGCGGAGATTGAGCTTCGCGTTGCTGAGGCTCGTAGCCGGGATGTTGGTAGGAAGATTGCTCGTATTAGTCGTGACTCTATGGCTAAGCTTGGCGTAGAGGTTGGCGACTTCATCGAGATCGAGGGCCCTAAGGGTATTGCTGTTGCCCAGGTTTGGCCTCTCCACCCCGACGAGGACCCCAACCTGATAAGGATTGATGGCTTCATTAGGGAGGCTATAGGTGCCTCGATAGGTGATACTGTTAGGGTTAGGAGAGCTGCTAATGTACAGCCAGCAACTCGAGTAGTGTTGGCTCCTACTGAGCCTATGAGGTTCTCAAGGGACTTCGTGGAGTATGTTAAGGACTATTTGCTGAGAAAACCCCTAGCAAGAGGAGAAGTAATAATCATACCATTCTTCGGAGCAGGGCTAAGACTGGTAGTAGTAGCTACACAACCAGGCCAATTTGTCTACGTAACGGATCAGACAACGCTTGAGATAAGAGAAGAGCCTGTGAGAGAGGAACAGCTCCGCCGCCGCGGTATCCCGAGAGTGACTTGGGAGGATATTGGCGACCTGGAGGAGGCTAAGGAGAAGATCAGGGAGATAGTGGAGCTCCCTATGAAGCATCCGGAGCTCTTTAAGCACCTTGGCATTGAGCCGCCTAAGGGTATACTGCTCTACGGCCCACCGGGCGTGGGCAAGACGCTTCTAGCGAAGGCATTGGCGAATGAGATAGGAGCATACTTCATAGCAATTAACGGCCCAGAGATCATGAGCAAGTACTATGGTGAGTCCGAGCAGAGACTAAGAGAAATATTCGAGGAGGCCGAGAAAAACGCGCCAGCAATAATCTTCATAGACGAGATAGACGCGATAGCGCCGAGGAGAGAGGAGGTAACTGGCGAGGTTGAGAAGAGAGTAGTAGCTCAGCTACTAACGCTCATGGATGGCTTAAAGGAGAGGGGCCGTGTAATAGTCATAGGTGCAACAAATAGGCCCGAGGCAGTAGACCCTGCTCTCCGCCGCCCTGGTCGCTTCGACAGAGAAATCGAGATAAGGCCGCCAGACAAGAGGGCACGCAAAGAGATACTCCAGGTACACGTAAGGAACATGCCGCTCGCTGAGGACGTAGACCTAGACAAGATAGCAGAAATGACCCACGGCTATACTGGCGCCGACCTGGCAGCACTGGCAAAAGAAGCAGCAATGAACGCCTTGAGAAGGTTCATTAAGAGCGGCAAGATAGATCTAAGCAAGCCAATACCTACAGAGTTACTAAAAGAGCTCAAAGTAACAATGGCTGACTTCATAGAGGCTATGAAATATGTACAGCCAAGCCTAATAAGAGAGATCTATATTGAGGTTCCTGAGGTTCATTGGGATGATATTGGTGGGTTGGAGGATGTTAAGCAGCAGCTTCGCGAGGCTGTTGAGTGGCCACTAAAATACCCAGAAGTATTTGAGCAAATGGGAATAAGGCCGCCTAAGGGCATATTGCTCTTTGGTCCTCCGGGTACTGGTAAGACTATGCTTGCTAAGGCTGCTGCTACAGAGAGCGGAGCCAACTTCATAGCAGTAAGAGGACCAGAAATACTAAGCAAATGGGTAGGAGAATCAGAAAAAGCAATACGCCAGATATTCCGTAGAGCACGCCAAGTTGCTCCAGCGATAATATTCTTCGACGAAATAGACGCAATAGCTCCTGCGAGAGGCTACCGTCACGACACAAGCGGCGTAACAGATAGGATAGTTAACCAGCTACTAACCGAGATGGATGGTATTGAGCCGTTGACCAACGTGGTCGTGATAGCAGCTACTAATAGACCCGATATACTAGACCCAGCACTACTAAGACCAGGAAGATTCGACCGACTAATCTACGTGCCACCGCCCGACAAGAAGGCGAGGCTCGAGATACTAAAGATACACACAAGGAAGATGCCACTAGCAGAAGACGTGGACCTCGAAGTAATTGCTGAGAAGACCGAGGGATATACTGGTGCCGATCTAGAAGCGCTATGCCGCGAGGCTGCAATGCTAGCAGTTAGGGAGAACCTAGAGAAGACAGGCAAACCAGCCTCAACCGAGGTGCACATGAGGCACTTTGAGAAAGCAATGCAAGTAATACAGCCAAGCCTAACGCCAGAGGATATTAGGCGCTACGAGAAGCTCGCAAAGGAGCTCAAGAGAATGGTGCTTTAGCGCTCGAGCCTAGAGCTACCCAGATATTTTTGCTGGCCCATTGTTACCCCTTTGTCTGCCTTTCTTCTATCTCTTACGAGACATTAGTTAACGAGAATGCATGTAGAGCGAATCATTCTTATTCTTGGAACTAGCGGTAACGATGTCCTGGGGTGCCAGGGTAGTGGCCGAGGAACTCGCAAACAAGATTCTCAAGAGTGTTGAGGAAATAGAGAACGAGGCTTCTAAGGCAATGCAGGGAATCGATGAGGACGCGGCCAAGCTCATTCAACATGCTGAGAATGTTGCGGCAAAGTTACGGGCAAGGGCAGAGGAGCTAGCAGCTAATGCTAAGAAAGAGATAAGCGAGATTGTTGAGAAAGAGATAGAGCGTCTGTCAAGAGAGCTTGAAGAAAAGGGGAAGAGGGAGGAAAGGGAGCTTCTCGAGACGCTCAAGGCGAATCGTGATAGGGCTGTTGAGAGGGCATTAGAGACACTAGCCAAGGTGATTAAAGGTTGAGACAAGTTCCCGGTTTAGGCCCGGAGTATCTTTATGTAAAAACTATTGTTGCGAGGGCCCAGAGCATAGAGGACGACATTAGAGCTGTCCTTGCGCAGTATACAGAGGACGAGACGACTATCAAGCTCTTCCAGGCAACGAAGCTCACGAGGTTCCTCCCCGCGGGCGAGGAGTTCACGAACCCTAGTCAAGTAGAACGTGCAGCGTATAGGTTGTTTGTTGAAGGACTAAGTGCAGTGATGAACTCTCTTACGGAGCAAGCTGTGGCCCTATACAGGCCTTACGCGCTTATACCGATTATACGTGATGTAGAGCTCATCGTTCGTCGCACGCAGCGAGGAGAAAAAATACCTAGTCGTGATGAACTCTTCTGGCCAGAGAATAAGCTAGTACAGGAAGCTCTACGACTAGCTGAGGAAGGGATAAACGATCCAGTTCAAGTGCTTCGTCGCCTAGGTTTAAGCGTTGCATATGACGTCTTGGTTGCTGCGCGTAGCGCCGAAGCCCTTAGCACAGCTCTTGACATAGAGCTTATGAAGGCGTTTAGCGAGGCACTAAGTGTAGCTGAGACGGAGCTAGGGCGAGAACTAATAGGTGGACGACTAGACATCCTTGCTGCTAAGACAATGTACTCCCTTATAGAGATGAAGCCAGCACGCCAAGTAGTAGATACATACCTAAAACACCTCGCTGCATACAAGCTATCAAGTAGGGAAATACGTGGCGCTGTAGAATCGCTTGACCCGGAACAAGCTAAGCGACTACTAACCTCTTCCTGGTACGGTAATCTTTCCGAGAACCTTGGTACGCTAGAGGGCTTTATAGCAAAGGTGAGGAAACACCTACGCCCAATAGCTAAGAAGATATTCACTTGGGAACCAGTAATGAATGACCCAGTCGTAGGTCTCGCTGAACTATTATTGCTAGACGCTGAGGACTCTGTTATAATCGCTCTACTAGCTTACAGCAGGCAGCCAAAACAAAGAGTAATAGATCTTGTCTCGTTGTAATAACTCATAGCTTGTTTCGTCGTCCCAGTATCCGATACCATTCTTGTGTAACACGGAACATAAAAATATGTAGAAAGGGCCAATTTTTGTAAAATAAATTTATTTCTCATTTACTCCTCTGTTGCTATCTTTACACGCGGCGGTATCTCTATTGGTGTATAGAGTTTGCCGCCATCGATGTAGAACTTGCTGAACATTTCGTAGAAGTGAAGCCTCAGCGAGTGCGCATACGCTACTAGTGCTTCAAGGCCTATTACTAGTATGTTTCCAAGTATGTATACTATTGGTCCGAGTATTGGGCCGCTGATTACTGCGAGTATTAGGAATCCGAACATTAGGCCGCTATGTGCCAGCATGAGGCCCATGATTCGCATGAAGGATGCTGTGTTACCAATAGCCATTAGTAATAGGTCGAAGGCCTCCATGAACCCAGCCATTCCTCTCTCGCCGAAGCTTCCATGACCATATATGATGGGTGCTATCATTGCTATGATTAATCCTACGACGAAGAGGGTTCTCACCGTGGCGCCCATTATTGTGTGTGGCGTTATTGTTAGCCCGGCATCCTTGAGTACTTGTGCAGCAGCCTCTATTGGATGCGACGCGTTAGCCACGAATGGGCCGCCTAGGAGTGCTAGTGCTACACTCCCGAATACTAGGGTCTTACCTAGCCCAGCTACTAGCATCTCCTTGTCTCTCAGATTAATCCCGTTTATCATAGCGAATATTGATGACAATGTTAATACGAATGCGCCTATTGCCAGTGACACGTATATGGCGTTGTATAGTAGGTGTTGTACTGCACCTTGTGGTATCTCGCCTCCTCCCTTTACAACCTCCTCAGCTATGGGGTGTAGTGGGCTTGCCAGTGGTGGATGACCGTGCCATATGTGTGTTAGCCAGCTCACTAGAGCAGGGTAGGCGCCGAAGAACTCGCCGCTAAGGAATCCTGTTATTATCGCTGCTGAGCCAAATATTATGACTAGCTTGCCTAGGTTCTCGCTTCGCATCTTCTTATAGAATAGATAGTAACCTATGAGGACTAGCACGATTCCGTGACCGAGATCCGGGAACATTAGCCCATATATTATTGGGAGCGTTATAGCCATAACAGCTGCTGGCACTATCTCTCTTGGACGCGGAAAGCCACCCATTCCTAGGAGATCCGCGAAGGGCGCTAAGAAGCCGCCTACCCTGAAATACGATGGAGGTAGCTTCTCCTCCTTACCCTCTTCATGCCCATGATTGTTTGTCTCGGTCTCCGCCACTATTGCTGAGTAGGTAACATTGTTCCTCCTCATAGACTCCTCTAGTGCCCTCATCTTGTCAGCTGCTACGTAGCCGTGTATAACTGCTAGTGTTTTCAGCGGCTTCACGGCCTCGAGTATTGCTACAAGCCTCTTTGCGGCATCGATAAGCACTAGTGCTTTACGTAGTAATGGTATGTGGCGCTGTAGGAGGGCAGGCAGATTCTCAAGCTCTTCTCTCGCTTGTCTCAGAGCCTCAGCAGGTATTGGGGGCAAGTCACGTGGTATCTCGAGAAGCTCTGCCCTGTTACGCACAGCGACGCGGCCGATATCAGCCTCTCGCCAAGCAGGGTAGACAGCGAGAAACGTGGCTCTGTTAGGCTCTATGGCGCCAAGCTCTGCTATAAGCACCGACTCCAGCTTGGATGCCTCTTCGCGGAAGCTATCAGCACGGTCAAGTGGTACCCGATAGATCTTTGCCCGTATTATTCGTCCCTTTCGCACCTTCTCTATATCAACCTTAAGGAAGCTATAGTACTCTATAACCCGGAGCATGGTTGAGAGCTCGGACTCAGGGTTACGGAGCTGGGCAAGTTTCTCAGCTATTCTCTCAATATCCCTTATGGCATCGCCTAGCTGCTCAAGGAGCCTCGAAAGCCCTACATCAGTCTCACGTGCAAGCTTTAGTGTCTCCTCGCCTACCTCGCTCTCCATCGGTGCCTGCTCAGCTACCTCGAGAGCCTGCCTAATCTTCTGCTCAAGAGAGTCAAGATCGCCGCGAATACGATGAATCATTGCCCTATACGCGGGATCTATAGCAAGAGGCTCTGGGTGCAGACAACGGCACTCTGTAAGGGCCTTCACTGCCCTGGACAGCTTGTCTATTGGCACAAGCAGAGTCACTTCTTGAGCAGGCCTCGCAACTAGCACCTCTGATAACGCCAATGCCTCTCCCCTTGGCGCCTCACCTGTAAGCTCTACGCCCCACACATAGCTCGGGGCTGCAAGAATTTTTAATATACATGGTGCCGGGCTAGTCCCCCTGGGAGGAGGTTTTGGAGAAGCGCCACATAGTCGCTGTTGCTGACCCTTACACAGTGTATGCGCTCCGCCTCATAGGCGTTGAGGGCTATCCTGCAAACACCGCAGCCGAGGCGAGGAGGGTAATAAAGGAACTCGAGGTTCGTGAAGACGTGGGCCTTGTCCTTGTCTCGGCCGAGCTTTTCGACGCAGTTGAGGACGCTATAGAGCAGCTGCAGCGAAGTAGGGGTGACATAGTTGTTGCCCGTCTCCCTACTGTACGAGAGCCCGGGAAACCCATGGATGTTCAAAAGGAACTACTCAAAGCACTAGGCATGGGGTGAGCTAGTTACCGTGTCTGTTCGCGTGCTTGGCTCCCCAGATAAGCTGGCTGATGAGATAATTAGCAAGATACGCTCAGAGATAGAGACAAAGATGAATGAGGCACTAGTAGCTGCTAAGCAAATAGTTGAGAAAGCTTACGAGGAGGCTCGGCGAAAACTAGAGGAGGAACTCAACCACGCTCTTAGAGATGCTCGCGAGAAGGTATCATCGTTTAGCGCTAAGTGGGAAGTTGAGCATCGTAAAAGACTCGCAGAGATAAGAGCAAGGACAGTGGATGAGGTCTTACAAGAGGCGCTATCCAAGCTCCGCAGCTTCGTGGGTGAGGAAGCTTACATAGAGTTCCTTGCACGAATGCTCAATGACGCGTTCTCAAAGCTACCACAAGATATCAAGGAGATAGAAATAGTCCCGGTTAACGGAGACGCCGAGTATATATCAAAAGCCCTAAAGAAGGCGGAGAAGCCGAAAGGAATCAAAGCAACAGTAGCGGAGGAGTCAGTCGAAGGCCTTGGCGGATTCATAGTCCGTGCACGTGGTGGAGGATTAACACTAAACTACAGCCTCGATGTCGTGCTTGCTCCCGTGATAGAGAGGGCCAGGACAGTTATTTTAGAAACCCTCCTTGCCAAGGAGGGTGCTTAGCACTAATTCCCCCCACTAGTCTAGGGTTCCACGGGTGGTTGTGAGTGGGCGTAAAAGGCAGAATAGTTCGCGTGGCTGGACCACTAGTAGTAGCTGAGGGAATGACTGGTATACAGATGTACGAGATGGTTGAGGTAGGCGAGGAGCGCCTCGTAGGCGAGGTAAACAGGATAGTTGGAGACAAGGCCTATATCCAGGTATATGAATCTACGACTGGTCTCAAGCCGGGCGACCCGGTATACGGGACGGGTGCTCCCCTAAGCGTAGAGCTTGGACCCGGTCTAATAGGCAAGATATATGATGGCATTCAGAGACCATTAGACGCTATAAAGGAGGTAGCAAAGAGCATCTTCATAAGGCGTGGAATAAAGGTCCCCGCGCTTGACCGTAGCAAGAAGTGGCACTTCAAGCCAAGCGGGCTGAAGCCCGGAGACAAGGTATCTGGCGGCGATATACTCGGCGAGGTCCCAGAGACCCCGCTAATAACTCACAAGGTGCTCGTACCCCCCGATGTACACGGTGTTCTGAAGTGGGTTGCAAGCGAGGGCGAGTACACAGTAGAGGACACCATAGCCACGGTCGAGGTGCCGGGGAAGGGCGAAGTAGAGCTCAAGATGTACCACAAATGGCCGGTCCGTAAACCGAGGCCCATAATGGAGAAGTTCGAGCCAGTAGAACCCCTCCTCACCGGATGGCGTGTAGTAGATACCATGTTCCCGATAGCGAAGGGCGGTACGGCAGCGATACCAGGTCCCTTCGGCAGCGGGAAGACCGTTACACTGCAAAGCCTCGCGAAGTGGAGCGCAGCCAGGGTAGTGATATACATTGGTTGTGGCGAGCGCGGGAACGAGATGACAGACGTACTGGTAACTTTCCCCAAGCTAAAGGACCCATGGACTGGCAGGCCTATGATGGAGAGAACAATACTCATTGCCAACACCAGTAACATGCCTGTAGCAGCGCGCGAAGCGAGCATCTACACCGGAGTCACAATGGCAGAGTACTACAGGGACATGGGCTACGACGTACTACTCGTAGCCGACTCCACTAGCCGCTGGGCAGAGGCACTACGAGAGATAGCTGGCCGCCTAGAGGAGATGCCAGCCGAGGAGGGCTACCCAAGCTACCTTGCCTCACGACTAGCAGAGTTCTATGGTAGAGCGGGTAGAGTCAAGACCCTTGGCTCACCAGAGCGTGTAGGTAGTGTAACAATTGTTGGTGCTGTATCACCCCCTGGTGGAGACTTCACCGAGCCTGTCACAGCTAATACTAAGAGATTCATAAGGGTCTTCTGGGCGCTCGACGCGCGCCTGGCTTATAGCAGGCACTACCCAGCGATTAACTGGATAATGAGCTACTCGGCCTACGTGGAGACGGTTGCTGAGTGGTGGCACAAGAATGTTAGCCCCAAGTGGAGGCAGTACCGCGACGAGGCCTACGACATATTGCTACGTGAGGACGAGCTCAAAGAGATAGTAAGACTCGTTGGTACAGAGGGTCTAAGCGAGAAAGACAAGCTAATCTTAGAAGTAGCGAGGCTGATAAGAGAAGGCTTCCTACAGCAGAACGCCTTCGACCCAATAGATGCCTTCGCTACACCGCAGAAGCAGTGGAAGCAACTAGAAGCAATAATTGATTTCTACCACGCAGCCCTAGACGCTGTTAGCAAAGGCGTCACTGTTAAGCAGATAAGAGACTCTCTAGCAGTACTGATGAGAGAACTAGTAATGACGAGGTATAAGGTGCCCAACGACAAGGTAGAAGAGATAGACAAGATAAAGCAGCAACTAATAGAGGGGTTGCAGAAGCTCGTAGAGGGGCAGAGAACAGCCCCCGCTATAGCCGCCTAGGCTCATAATTCATGATTATTACCCAAGAGATAATTATACGGGTGGGATCCGTGGCTGAGGCATCTACTCGTGTAGTGCGCGAGTACGAGACAATTAGGGAGGTAAGAGGCCCCCTCGTAATAGTAGAGGGTATAAGCGATGCAGCATACGACGAGATAGTCGAGGTAGAGCTGCCAAATGGTGAGAAGAGACGTGGCAGAGTACTAGAGACAGCACAAGGCTACGCGGTTGTCCAGGTCTTCGAGGGAACAACGGGCATCTCCGCAAGGGGTACAAAGGTACGCTTCCTGGCACGAACGCTAGAGGTTAAAGTGTCTGATGAGATGCTAGGAAGAGTGTTTAATGGCCTCGGCGACCCAATAGATGGTGGGCCTCCAATAACCAGCGGTGTATGGAGAGACATTAACGGTGACCCCTTGAACCCGGCAGCGAGAGAGTACCCAGAGGACTTCATACAGACAGGTGTCTCGGCTATAGATGGCATGAACACTATGGTTCGTGGACAGAAGCTACCAATCTTTAGCGGAAGCGGTCTACCGCACA
>JALVHV010000037.1 GCA_027028845.1 Pyrodictiaceae archaeon
ATATCGATATACAACCATAGGGATTAATGCATAGTATTTTTATTTTTGGCTTAGCTTGGTTCCGGTATCGGATTAGGCCCTGGGGTGGAAAGGTATGCAATACAGGGTAGTTCTCCTAGCTCTTCCCCTAGCGCTATTATTCCTAGCAATGGTTGCGCCACTAGCCCATGCCGCGAGAACAGAGCTACCCACCATAGCCGTTGACCTCGCACATGGCCAGCAGACAAACGGCGTATGCGCAATGATGTCCGTTATGCCAGACGCGTACTGGGTTATTATAGTACAAGATGAGGCGCAAGCAAAGCAGCTCGATAACTGCATAAAGATGCATGCTTATGCGATCCTTACTGGCGGGTTAACAGCGCTCACTAAGAGTGAGTTATCAATAGACGCGCTAATAATAGGCCAGCCCGTGATACCGCTAAGCGATGCAGAGAAGAAGGCTGTACTAGACTGGTTCAAGGGAGATGGCTCAGTACTATGGTGCGCCACTGATAGCGACTACCCCGCACAGGGTGGTAACCAGGAGCTAGCACAACACATCTGCAACGATCTACTAGACTACTTGGCCCAGAACGGTGTACCAGTACACCTGAGAAGCGACTACGTAAGCGTAGAGGACCCGGCAAGCAATGCTGGTAGATCCTATCGTGTAGTAGGACTAATAGAGCCGCCTGCAAAATATAATGCCGACCTCATAGCGCTGGGTGCCCATAAGGTACTAATGCATGGTCCTGGAGCGGTGATGTGGGTCGACGAGAACGGCGACTGCCACAAGATAGTAGACCCAGCCACCGGGAAGATAGCATCTGGCACACCAGACACGATCATACCAATAGTAATGACGACCAATCAAGGTACTATAGTTGAGCATCAGCCAAAGGCGCCCGGCGAGCCCGGCGAGTTCGGCTGCGCTCACCAGGCTGGCGAGAAGGGAGTATTCGTCATGCTTGCCGCGGAGCTAGTAAAGGTCGGCAAGGAGACAAAGACGGTAATTGTTAGCGGCGAGTCACCATACTTCGGCTACCAGTCAATGGTGACATTCAAGTACCACGGAGTAATGCTTGACGGGCCCCGGTTCTTCAGGAACCTCATGCTATGGTCACTGGGATACCTAGGCGAGCTCAAGGCATTCAAGGAGACAGAGGAGATGGCGGCCAAGTCGGCAGAGGAGGCAGCCATGAAACAGATTGAGACTGTTAAGAGTGAGGTAAAGAGCCAGATCGACAGCATTGTTGGCCAGAAGATAGCACCACTCCAGAACAAGGTCAATAGCCTTGAGGGCAAGGTAACCGATCTAGCAAAGAAGGTTGACTCCATAAGCTCGCAGATAAGCAACCTACAGAGCCAGCTTAGCAACATACAGAAGAGTATTAGCCAGGCAAGCTCGACAGCACAGAGTGCCAAGAACAAGGCCTCTTCGGCGTACACGATGGGTATAGGAGGACTGGTGCTCGCAATAATAGCCCTAATAGCTGCCGGCTTTGCTCTCTCAAGGAAGTAGAATGGTTCCAATTAGGTAACGCAACGAAACAAGCTCTTTTTTACTATCAATAATCCATAACTAACTGATGATAATGAGCTCCTTCTACATGGGCTAAGCTGAGCTACAAGGAATGAGATAAAAGCGCTTTTACCCGGTCGCTCTCGTAGCAATACATGGTGGAGCCAAGGGTGAATAACCAGGTAAAGAGTCTCATAATAATAGCTCTCTTAGTAATCCCGTTCTTCTCGTTGATCGCGAATGCTGCTGGGCAGGAGAAACAAGTAACGATAACGATTCCTAAGCCTAGTCTCATCGCGGAGCCAGCCTATGGCGAGATAATATATCCTAGGCTAGCGTCACCAGCATTCGTTACCCCTGGAGGCAGTCTCTACGTAGTTGTTGCAGAGAGTGTTGAGCCTGCGAAAATAATCATCGATAACGGCTATGGGTATTCATGCGAGTGCAGGTTCGCGGAGAAGGGGGCACACACCTATGTTGCCACCATACCTAAAGATGCGCCCCACGGTGTATACGACCTAGTAGTTGTGACAAAGAAGGGCAACGCTATCGGCGAGCCACACGCAGTCTATGTTGGCACTGTCTCTGATTTCTCGAAGCTAATGATAGTACACGTGACTGATAGGCACTTTGGAGTAATAAACTCTAATGGCAGAGCTGCTGCTAACTACGACCTAGCAGCAGACCTAGTCGCGCTTGGCTTGCCCAACAATACCATAGTGATAGATACAGGTGATACCGCTGACACGGCGAGAATCATAGAGTACAAGGAAAGCATTACAACAGATTATCTCCTAAACAAGCCAATAATAAACATACCAGGCAACCACGACCACGTTGGAGGCTCAAAGAACTTCGAGGTATACCGTGGACCGTTCAACTTTACACTCAGTATTTACGGTCTATACCGCATCGTGGGAATAGACAGTGGTGGTGACGGATACATAGACTCCGGCGAAGCCCAGTGGGCCTCGACAATACTCACGGAGAGCAAGGAGCCAGTTAAGATAGTACTATTCCACCACCCGCACTTCGCCTTCGTCTACAACGATATACCGCATAGCTTCAAGGCAGAGACCTGGCAAGACCTCGTAAACATACTGTTATCCAAGAAGCCGAATAGCAACTATCCCTATGTCTACTCTAGCTGGGTAAAGGGCAACAAGGAGGCCTTCGAGCAACTAGTCAAGGGTATATTCGAGGCAAAGGACAAGGTAACACTAGTACTCTCTGGGCACATACACCTAGACTCATACGCTGAGGTAACAAAACCTGATGGCACAAAGATATACTACGTAGTAACTACCGCGACTGGTGGAAGCGTCCGTCCGGGAGACTACCACGGCTTCCGAGTCATAAAGGTAGACCCTGCAACTGGTAATGTAGAGATACTAGGAGACGGACAGCCCTGGAGTAGGCACGCTAGCTTCAACCTAGAGAAAGTTGAGGCCGACCTAGTCCAGACCAGTAAAGCAGTAACCACGATGCTCAGCGTAAACGACCCCAACATAATAGCCCTGATGAAGAAAACAATAGTAGCGCTACCAGTGCCAAAGGACTGGTACGGCGAGAAACTAGGCCTCTACCTAAAGAACCTCGACCACTACAAGATACGGTGCACACCACTAGGCTGCGTCCTCTACGCCTACACCAATAAACCACCCAAGCTAGGAGAAGTATACCAGGCTACACTCTTCACCGCGAAAGACGAGAGACCGCCAAGCATCAAGCTGCTGAGAATGTATCCACGAAAACCAGTAATAGGTAGGCAAGTAGTGCTCAACTTCAAGATAACCGATGACGCCTGGGGCATAGAGAAGGTAACAGCCATACTAGAGTACAATGGCAAGAAGATGACACTAATACCAGCATATACCTACGGAGTAGCCCGCATAGTAATCCCGCCAACGGTCAAGACTAAGGAGGCAAAGCTGACAATAATAGCTATTGACGCCTCTGGCAAAGAAGCCACGAAGACTATAGAGATAAAGTTCCAGCCGCTACAAACGACAACCAAAAAGACAACCACGACAACTAAGACAATAACCACTACCAGCACAACACCATTAGAGCAACAAGCGGCGCAAACAACGACAACCAAAAAGACAACCACAATAAGCACTACGACAACAGCTACTCAGACTACGACGACGACAACCACTACCTCAACAACTACAAGTACAACGGGCACAACAAGTTACTCGCAACCAAGCCCCCAGCAAACAACGACAACAAAGACAAGTACAAGCAACACTACAACACTAGTAGTAATAGCGGTGGTTATCCTCGCACTAGTAGCCTTCGCAGTAATAGTCGCGAAAGGCCGCTAGCAAAGATCAATAACGTAACGAGCGTCCCTAGCCTCTATGTGCTTTTTTATTATAAACTCGTTTGCTGAGTGAAGCTCAACAATATTAGGGACTTTGAGCTTCTCCTTCGCGTTACCACCAAGAATCCCAGAGAGAAAATCGACAACAGTTTTCTCGAACACCTTCTCTAGGTTCTCCACTTCTTCTTGGGATAGGGACGGGCACTCAACCGCTAGGTCTATGTCCTTGTCGCCTAGCCCCCCGCTTGGCTCGCCGCCATGCATCTCCAGGAGATATACCTTGCAACCCTGTGGACAGAGGCAAGAAGCTATGCTACGTGCAATTATGTACTTGGTCTTTTGCCACTCAAAACTAGTCCACGGAGGATCAATACGCATACTCATAAGCATGTTTAACAAGTACTCGATCTCATTTCTATTATCCCTTAACTTTTCCTTAAGGCATTGAACGGCATCGCCGGCTAGCAATGATTTTTCTCCAAGAAATGGACACGCAAAGGGGGTTTTCAAACTATTCTGTAACTAGTCTGCAGGAATGTAGGAAGCTAGGAGAGCGGAGGGTTCCTATGCATTAGGGGAGTTACGGGTACAGTTTTATTGCTCGTACGCTACGAGGCAGTTTCTTAGAGCCATAAAGCCCGCCTATGCTTGTATGTACCTCAAAAACCGATGGTGCATTGGTGTAGGACTTTATGTCGACTCTTGCTAGCTCGGTTAGCTTTGTCAGCATCGTCTCTATTGTTTCCTCGAGTTCTCGTGGATCAAGCTTATCGGCCTTGTTCTCGTCAAGTACTATGTAGAGGTCTATGTCTCGACCTATATCTGAGTCTGATAACTCGATGTAGTAGACTTCTTGCACTATATCGCCCAGGAGTTCTTTAATGCAATGTGCCGCTGCTGATGCTACTCTTCTCTTGAACATTGCCCATTGCATTAGGTATAGGTCATTGAATGACTCCTCTGATGGTGTATATTTCTTTACGTCGGTTAGTATCTCTAGACATTTCTTTATTTTTTCATCGCATATCTTGTATGTCATGGTTCCCACGCTTGTATACCTTTGTTACTTTTTCTAAAGTAGCTTTGTAGGTGTACGAGGGTATATAAGGCTTGTCTTCTAGGCTGGTGCGCAGCTTCTCCTCGAAACAGATACTGTTTCCGCGAGAGGGGATAAATCTTTTGCAGAGAGTCGAGGCCTCTGCACGATAACAGGGAGGACTAGGGCTCCTGGAGAACAAGCCATGGTACTCATAGCGCTTACGTACAAGAAGCTCGTTGATAGAGACTTCAAGATACTCGGTATAATTGAGCGGGAGATGACTAGATACGAGTACGTACCAGTAGAGGTTATAGAGCGCAGAGCAAAAATGCCCTCGACACACGTAGCGATGATTCTCCGTAAGCTCAACATGCTCAAGCTTGTTAAGAGGAGGCTCGGTGAGTACGTAGGCTATAGGCTAACCTACCTAGGACTCGACATGCTTGCCCTACGCTCCCTCGTAGAGAGAGGAATACTTCATGCACTAGGCGACAAACTGGGCGTAGGGAAGGAGAGCGATGTCTACTCCGGGCTCACCCCGGGCGGTGAACGAGTTATCGTGAAATTTCACCGGGTTGGGCGAACAAGCTTCCAGCGAGTCGTAAGAGTAAGACACTATGCAGCAACAAAGCCCTATACATCCTGGTACGAGCTAGCAAAGATAGCAGGGCAACGAGAGTACCGTGCACTAGAGGAGCTTTACCGAGTAAGAGCGCTCGTTCCGCGCCCACTAGGATATAGTAGACACGTAGTAGTGACAGAGTTCATCGAGGGAGTTGAGCTCTACTTGTACGAGAACGCTGTTGATCCAGAGAAAATGCTAAGAGACATTCTTGACACTCTTCGGAAAGCCTACCTTGAAGTAGGAATCGTTCACGGGGATCTGAGCGAATACAATGTCCTCGTAGCGATAAGTGACGAGGAGGAAAAACCCTATATTATTGATTGGCCCCAGTACGTTGAACGAGAACACCCAGCCGCAGAACAACTATTACGGCGAGACGTGGAATACATAGCGAAGTTCTTTAGAAAGAAATATGGAGTAAGCATAGACGCTGAGAAGGCCTTGAGGTTTGTACGCGGTGAGCTAGAGGAACCTTTCTAGATAGTATTTGATGCGTAGAACTTTTTAAGTACTTGTTTAGAGAGTGGTACTTGTTAGATAAATGACTGTACATACACTTGTTTCACTTAAGAACCGTAGTATTCAAAAATGTGTTCCTTTTCCTATCTGGGAAGTGGGAGAGCAAACTTGTCCTCAGCAGTTACTAACGAGACTCAGAAGCCTACCGAGGTAACAAGAGAGGGTATAATAGAGAAAGATGGTATTCTTATTGTTTCAGGGGAGGAATACATATACCGCGTTTGCAGCGCCCTGGCTAGCCCTACGCGGATAAGGATACTAATAGAGCTACTGAAGCGCGAAGCCGATGTAGGCGAGATAGCTGATATGATTAAGCAGAGTAAGGCGAATGCATCGACGCAGGTGCGTAGGCTTGAAGAGATAGGGCTTGTTAGATCAGAGTATCGGCCAGGAGTACGAGGCGTTAGAAAGGTAGTTAAGACAGCTGTTCGCGAGATAAGGATAGTCCTTGCACCGCCTAAGGAGGAATAACTAGACCGGGAAAAGAACTCTACCCTGAGCCTCAACGTCTATAACGGTTTTTGGTAATGAGTGTTCAGGCAGGTCTGCTAGGAAAGCCTAAGTGGTTTCTTGCTTGGCTTGTTTTTCGCAGCTCTTTAGCTTGGCTCGTTCCAGGGTTTTTAGGAATTGTTTTAGGTCGGAGTCGCTATAGGCTATGAAAATTATCTTCTTTGGTCCATTCTTGCTACCTGCTAGGTACTCGTCAAGCGCCTCTAGCATTGCCTCTAGGCTCTCGCTGGCCGTGAGCCCGCCAACGCCTGCCCCGAGGGCAGGAAAGGCTATGCACTCAACTCCTTGGCGAGTGGCTTCCTCGAGAGCAGCCCTCGTTGCTTTCACGACTTTGCTCTTAGTGGTTCTCATTGCCGGTCTCTCCATAGTTGGAGCATGTATTATGACCTTGATTCGTGGCGCCAGTTTTCCCGCCGAAGTGGTTATAGCCTTGCCAACGGGTACGGGAGCCCTGTGCCTAGCCTCAGCCTCGACCTCTTCTCCTGCTGCTCTGCGGAGAGCCCCAGCAACACCACCCCCCATTATCATGAGGCTATTAGCAGGATTTACAACAGCATCGCACTCAACAAGCGTTATATCACCCTTAGCAATAACTATGACTCTATTACCGCACTCCATCTCCTTAACTATCTCAACCGAGGCCACTACCTCTCACCCTAATAAGAATGGGCAGCGACTCGTATAAAAGCCGAGACCGAGGCCCCGGGGGACCGTAAAGCATTTACCCCTTACCCCTCATATCGATTTAGTTACATACCTGGAGCCCCTTTGGTGGGGCGGGCCCGTCGTCTAGCCTGGTTAGGACGCCGCCCTTACACGGCGGAGGTCCGGGGTTCAAATCCCCGCGGGCCCACCATTTCCTCCACAAGCTTCTCCTTTGATTTCCTATCATTAGAGACTAGCGGGCCTCGGAGCCTTACTTGTCTTTAGGGATCCGGGGCGCTGGCTCTAGCTTATCTCCTTGGCTATTTCTAGTAGTGGTAGTTTTTCTCTTACTTCTTTGAGATATGCTTCTTCTATGAAGGCTTCTCCGTATCTCTCTCCCGAGCCTAGGTCTAGGCGTATTGCGCCAAAGGGGTCTACTACTACGCTTCTACCAGTGAACCTTGTGCTCCATTGGGAGGCTATTGCTAGGTATATAGTGTTCTCTATTGCTCTTGACCTCGCTGTGACTATTAGGTGGTCTTCTTTTAGGTGGCCCTCGAACCAGGCTGTTGGTACTGCTACTAGCTCTGCTCCCTGGAGGGCTAGTTTCCGCACTAGTTCTGGGAAGCGTAGCTCGAAGCATATTACTAGCCCTATTTTCGCGAATGGTAGGCCTAGGATAGGGGCTTCTTTTTTCCCGCTGCATAGGTTTTCTGACTCTTTTACCCCTAGGGCGTCGAATAGTATTCTTTTCCTATAGGCTATTCGTGAGCCTCCACCCGGGGTGGCGTATAGCACTGAGCTATAGACACAGTCTCCTTCACGCTCCAGCATACCAGCCAGCATATAGACGCCATACTCTTCTGCTAGGGACTCTATTCCTCTCGTGAAGAATCCGCCATGCCTCTCTGCTCTCTCGAGGAGTTCTTCGCGGCTAAGCCCTACCGGGTTTATGTTCGAGTACTCTGGGAGCAGTATGAGGTCAGCGTTAACATTGTACCTTGCGAGCACGTTTCTTATCCTATCGAGGCTTGAGGCGCTATCATGCCTCGCGCCGACTTGGAGTATTCCTAGGGTGAAGTCCTTCAAGGCTATCTATTCCACCAAGAAGTCTCTAGAATGGGGGAGGTGCTACAAATTTATAGCCCAGTACCAGTGGGCTACGGAATGGCATCGCGAGTTCACGGTTTTTGAGGGGGTGTATTGAGTACAATGGCTCAGCGCCAGCGTGTTAGGACAATAAGTCCCTTAAAGATGCTGCGCGACGCTATAGGCCGCGTAGTCCTGGTTAAGCTCAAGGACGGAAGCGAATACGTCGGCAAACTCCACGCAACAGACTCTACAATGAACCTTGTTCTTGACGAGTGCGTGGAGCTTAAGCCGGGCACCAACGAGCCCAAGGTAAAGTATGGGAGAGTGCTCATTAGAGGAAGCCACGTAGTATACGTGAGCGTTGACTACGAGATAGTGGCACCAAGCCTGCCAACCGCCTAGTACACGGCTCAGCATTTCTCCGTACAACGACCCGGTTATCTACTTATGCGATAGTAATACTGCCTCCTAGGGTCTACCTGATTACTCTTCAATCGGTATTACGAGCTATGCTAGGCGCTTCTAGGGGAGGGTATTAATATCTTAAAAGCCTCCGGGATGACCCCCCTTAGACTGGTGAAATCAAAAGTGGCAAAGAACATAGTGGTCGAAACTGTAAAGTGGCAGCCGATAGAGGAGCAATACGTTGAGCTAGTTGAGCGCAAGGGCCTTGGGCACCCCGATACAATAGCTGACGCAACAGCAGAGGAGAGCAGCAGGGTACTATCAAAGTACTATCTCGAAAAGTATGGCTCTATACTACACCATAACCTCGACAAGGTACTGGTTGTTGGAGGCCAAGCAGCGCCAAGATTCGGTGGCGGCGAAGTACTACAACCAATCTACATAATTGTCTCTGGACGCGCAACAACAGAGGTTATTCACCGCGACGGTACGAGAGAAAAAATCCCTATCGGGCCCCTAGTACTACGGGCTGTGAAGGATTGGATTAAGAGAAGCTTCCGCTTCCTTGACCCCGAGAAACACGTCATCGTTGACTACAAGATAGGACACGGGAGCGCAGACCTAGTAGGCATATTCGAGCTCGGTAAGACACAAGTGCCGCTAGCTAACGATACGAGTGTAGGAGTCGGCTTTGCCCCAATGACTACTCTTGAGAGACTAGTATTTGAGACCGAGAAGCTGCTAAACAGCAGGGAGTTCAAGGAGAAAAACCCCGAAGTAGGCGAAGATATTAAGGTAATGGGGCTTCGTCGCGGAAAGAAAATAGAGTTAACAATAGCGGCTGCAATCATATCTGGGCTTGTACAGGATATAGATCACTACCTATCCGTCAAGGATTCTATAAAAGAGGCTGTACTCGACCTAGCATCAAGGATAGCCCCTGACTACGACGTTAATGTCTACGTGAATACCGCTGATAAGCCGGATAAGGGCATAGTATACCTAACTGTTACTGGCACGAGCGCCGAGCACGGAGACGATGGCATGACTGGCAGGGGTAACCGTGCATACGGACTTATCACACCACTGCGCCCAATGAGTCTAGAGGCTGCTGCTGGCAAGAACCCTGTAAACCATGTCGGCAAGATCTATAACATAATGGCCATAAGGGCTGCGAGACGCATACACGAGTCTGTACCAGGTATACGCGAGGTTTACGTAAAACTACTCAGCCAAATAGGGAAGCCGCTAAACGAGCCACTCGTGGCCAATGTAAAAGTGTTACCAGAGAAGCCTGGCGAGCCACTATCGAGCAACGCTTTGCGGGAAATAGAGGCCATTGTCGCTGAGGAGCTTGACAGCTTCTCCAAGATAACCAGAGAGATAATAGAGTACAAGATAACGGTCTATTAGTGATAAGATGATGAAAAATACGCAATTAGCTCATTGTTTCTTTTTCTCTTTTCCCTAGAAAGAGTTTAGCTCTCTTCGCTCTATACTCGCTTATCATTCTCTTGAACTCCTCAATACTTAGTTTTTGTTTCTTGCCCTCCTCTCTTCTCTTTCTGAGCTCAAGTAAACGCGTATAAGCATCTGTTACGACTCTTTCCTCAACAAAAACCATGCTGTCCACGGCTTCTATACGGTAAGACTCGCTGGACAACACCGGGATGTCATAGCTCTCAATGCAGTTACGTTTCCCGAGCTCGTTTCCGGGGACCAGTACAGCAATGAGTATCTTCCCTAGCTCCCTGCCATACCTTGCCCAGTTCACGGGGTTAATCCTATCAACTACTAGCACCATTCTGCCATATGTCTTGGCGGTTTCATTGATTATTTTGAGTTCTTCGCTTCCTATGTCGCTGAAGTAAAGCCCTGGTACCAGTTGCCCCGAGGCCACCTCTAGGATTATCCTCTCAAGAGAAGCTATGGTTTCTTTTAGCTGTTTATTTTCCTCCCTTAGTTTCTCTAGCTCGCTCCTGAGCAAAGAGACCATGTTGGCTAACCGGTTTATCTCTCTATCACGCTCTACTTGGTCCCGGTACTCTAGTAGCGTTACCCTGTAGTCTTTCTCAAGCACCTCTAATCTCTCTGTGAGCTCGCGGAGCTTTTGTTCGAGTAACTTATTTTGTGCACGGAGTAGCTCTATTTCCCTGTGTAGCTTATCGCTTATATCGCTCTGGTGCTTATCCTCCTGGACCTGGTTGTTGTTCTTTCGGACACGTTTTATGAGGAAGCTCTGTGGCTCTATTCCGCTGAGAACCCTGTTTATGGCGTTCTCTATGGCCTCCGCTATTGTTATTCCTTTCAGTACCTCTGCTTTTACGTGGTCTATGTCTAGCTCTATACCTATTCGGGAAGCGTATGACTCTACTTGGAGGAGCTTCGACTTATAAGTATTGTATGCACGCAGTGCTGCCGCAAGCGCGTCACGGATATGTGAGTCTAGTATACGGCTTAGCCTCGGATACCTCTTGGCATACGACTCTACTAGTTCACGTTTCTCTTCAACATTAAGGGAGACCGGTGGCTCGTAGAGAGGAACTCCGAGGCTTGCTGCGAGCTTTTTAACGAAGTCTGGTGCTGGCTTAACATCTGTAGCAACTAGCACTGGTGTACCATGCTGCTGTATCCAGCTAATAACATCTCCCCTATCTAGGCCCCTCCTGCTTAGAGCCGCCACAAAGTTACCATTGATATCAATGGCGGCTAACCCGGTAGAAATACCGGGGTCAACACCGACTATGAGGTATGGCGTCATGGTTTGTAATTGCTCCTCTTGCTTAGACTCGAAAACTATGTGACTACTATAGACAGGTTTAACCTCTACACGTATATCGTTATCCTCATAGGGCTTTACGACGCCATAGAGCCTGCTTCGCGGCGCATAGACTATGAAAGTCGCGCTATCCAGCCCGCCACTGCTCTTGCGGAAAACCAGGTCATAGTCTAGCCTCTCGCGGTCAAGCCGGTGCTTTATCAGCCTCACAGCACGGAGAATAGCTGAGCGAACCTTTCGCTGAAACCTTGGATTACTTGATCCACCGTGTTTTACTCTACGAGATTTTGAGACGATTATGCGCGTCTTCTCCTCAACAAAGCGTACACGGGAACCATAACCTCTTAGCGCAAGGACTGCAGCAATATATGCTGTCCGGGAAGGAGATAGCTTCCCACCACCCGTCTCGATACCCGCTAGTCTAGCTAACGAGCGAATATCAACATACTCGCCAGTAGGTAAACGAGTAACTTGGACAATCTCGGTGCTCGGAGGGAGCATAGAAACAACCTTGACAAGTTCATGCTCGTCGGATGCCAATTCATAGATATTATCAATGGCTATAACGTCGGGCCTATACTCCCATACTAGGCGAATGACGCGGTGAAGAGGAATAGATTCATACTTGTCTACGAGTCTCTCGCCATCACCTAGTACAACAACGGAGAAACATGGACGAGAACCCTTACAGCCAGGCTCAACATCTAGCCCCATGATTCGCAGCAACAATCACCCCAGGGAAACCAGACTAGATATCAGCGCCTCCTTGCACCTAGCTCCCTTTTTCCATGTATGAGTGTAGAGAGATACCCTAATAGCTAGTCCCCTGGGTTTAAACACTTTTTACTAACACGGGGCCCCGCCGGTCTCACACCCGCCGAGACCCGGCTACGGGGCTGTGAAGCGGGGCGGTCAGGCGGGGCACATGCCTAGCTGCACATTGCTGGGATGAGCGTGCCCCCTCGCGGGTCCCCCTTGCCCGCAGAGGGGCTCCGATGAAGTGTGCCGGGCCGGTTGCGACCGTGTGTGCCACTAGGTTCTAATCCCCCGAGCAAGGTATTACTCCGTGGATGGTCGTCTTGGTTCTACAGCGTGGTCCCTGCGGCGAGAAGGTGGGCTCCATAGAAGATATACCAGCGAAGCAAGCCACGCTTGCTGATGGTACGCCGGTAAAGGGTGTCACGATAAGGTGGCTCATATCGCGTGACGATGGTGCGCTGACGTTTGCTATGAGAGTATTCCAGGCCGAGCCTAACTCGCATATACCTGCACACAAGCATCCATGGGAGCACGAGATATTCGTACTACGGGGAAGCATGAAGGTCAGAATAGAGGACAAGACATACGAGGTGCGCGAGAGGAACTTCATCTTCATACCGCCTAATACGGAGCACGAGTACTTCATAGGCGATGAGGGAGTAGAGTTCCTCTGCCTAATACCGCTAAAACCAAGTGTAAGTGAAGACTATAATCCCTGCAAGTAGGGTTTTCTTCAGCAAAACTTATGAATCCTTCTTTTTCTCAACCCTCTAGGGTGACCAGCTCCTAATGCCACGTGTCCCTGTTAAGCTTGTCTCGTGGGACGAGATAGTTGAGTGGAGCAGGGGGCTCGCAAAAAGAATCAAGGAGTCTGGCTATAGACCGAGTGTAATCATAGCTGTGGCGCGTGGCGGCTATGTACCAGCACGTCTTCTCTGCGACTTCCTCGGCGTGGAGAACCTGCTAAGTATACAGAGCCAGCACTGGACAGAGGCGGCAAAAGCAGCTGAGAGGGCAGTGCTCAAATTCCCCTACAAGGTTGATCTAAAGGGTCACCGAGCATTACTCGTTGACGACATAGTTGATACTGGGGAGACCTTGCTACTTGCCCGAGACTACATACTCCGGGAGTGGCGGCCAGACGAGCTCAAGATAGCTGCTCTGCAGTGGATCAGTACTGTTGCCAAGTTCAAGCCTGACTACTACTACATAGAAGTCAAGGAGTGGAAGTGGTTCCAGTACCCCTGGACAAGGCTTGAAGACGTAACACAGTTCATTAAGAGAATGATTGCAGAAACGTTCAAGGAGACCGGGAAGGAGAAGTGGAGCTACAAGGAGATACTAGAGAGCTTTAGGGAGTGGTATGGTGTAGAGGTTGAGGAGTTCTATTATCGGGACGCGTTAGAGATGCTAGTGGAGCAAGGCTTCCTCGAGAAATGCGGCGAGGAAGAGTACTGCCTAAAGGAGAAGCCCCAGCAATAAGAGCGGTTCCTCAGCTTTCTCGTTGGCTGTGATGTTACCAGCTATCGCGGATGCTCTCGTGAAGAATTTGGCCTTTGCTGAGCCTCTTCTAATCCCTTTACCTCTAGCTTTGCCATCCTGGCTGCCCTCACGAAATCCCTTAGGCTAATCGGGAGCCACTCCCTTAGTTCATAGTACAGCGCTAGCGGGACTTGTTTCCGCCGCCCCCGGCTCCACTTCATTAACTCGATAAAGGCGCGGAGCCTTGCATCTCGCGGGCTCATAACCCTTCTCACGGCTTCCTCGATGTCGCATGTCTCGTACCTAGCTCTTAGCAGAATCTCTACTATCTGTGGAAGCCTGGAAGGGACTCCGTGTATGCTGCCTCTAAGTGTTATTTTTCTAGGCTCTCCGAGCCCGCGTAGGTTTAGCCTACGAGTAGCGCCGGGCCTAGGCAGTATATCGATAATTCCACCGATAATGAAGGCATCCGCGCCCAGAGCCTCATTACTTGTTAAGGGCTTCTCTGCTGAAGGATCAAGGACTATTATCTTATTTGCACCACGGAGATAAGCTGCTTCGTCGCCCGGTAACTCGCTGAAGTCAAAGAGAGCGCGCCCCATGAAGGCGCGGAGCCATTCAATAACCCCAGGTCTAGCACTGGATAACAACAAGTGCCTATCCCATAAGTATCTGCGAATAACACCGAGAGCTGCGCCTACTTGGACTCTTAGGCTCCTAAGCTCTCGACCAAGATGGCTCGCCACGAGCCCTAAGTCTATGACTATTAGTGGCTTGTACTCCTTGATCATGCTGAATAGTTCCTTGCGTGTATTGCACAGCTTGTTCCGGTACGAGATAACTGCATCAACATTTTCGCCTCCCTTACCATGACCTATGCATAGCCTTCCTCCTCTACAGGAATAACACTCCTCTACCCGGCACACAGAGCTGCGCTTCTCTATACAAGCGCCCCATACCATGACTTGTAGGAATATGTCTTGTAGAAGGGATAGCCGGGGAAACCTTCGATGACGCAAGCATATGGCACTAATATTTTCCCTGCATAGGTACTCCAAGAACGCTCTTTGATGAATCGGTGTATCGCATGTTTTCCTGGGCTCAGTTACCGTGAGGTTCTTCACAGCTCTCCACGGCTCCGCATGGGGGTGAGAGGAGGCTCATCAACACCCCGCGATGAGAGAGCGTAAACTAATTACGTTCAGTACGCGTAATAGCCCCTAATTATGGGCCGTGAGGAGGGCTAGATAAACTGAGCGATGTGATGACGGTTTCTGGTGCTGAGCCCCATTTACTCCTCCTCAGCTTCCTCGAGTTCCTCTAGAACATCCATAACCGCTGTCCGTGTATCACTACTAACGCTTATCCCTTTGCGTCGTAGAGCCTCGGTGATTCGCACCGCGATTGAACTCACGTCGTCTAGGAGGTCCTCAATGTATTCTCGCGGATTATCTTCTGTATCCAATACCTCTCTTACATAGTCTCGTAGATTCTCATGCCCTATTCTAACAGCGATGCCCTTGCTTGACTCAAATACCTCTATGTAGAGAGGAGCACTAGGGTGAAGCACGACTATTTTCTCGCCCCTTCTTTCTACTCGGTACCCGCTCTGCTTAGCTATTCTCTCTATCTCCTTTACTATATCCTCGTTTATCAAAGCGCACACCCCACGCCATAACCTGTGTTATTGCAATAGCTGCCCTTATAAGAAGAACTATGCTGCATCACTACGGCTACCACGGAGCGCGGATGAGCTACAAGCTATAATCATTACCATAGCCGTGTAGGAGGAGG
>JALVHV010000038.1 GCA_027028845.1 Pyrodictiaceae archaeon
TTCATGGCTAGGTTATCCCCTCTCTCCCGGGCATAGTTTCTCGAAGTCCACGAGCCGGCTAGTTATGTTTATCATGTGTTTTATCAGTCCATACTCGTACATGGTGTTGACCAGTTTCTGCATCTCCTCTGCATCGATGCTAGTGGTTAGCTGGAGCCTCGTGAGACTAGTCTTGGCTATCTCAGAGGGTATTCCTAGGTACTTCGAGTCTATGATTGCTGCCCTGTCTAGGTGGTTTACTGCCCAGCTCGTTGCCTCGCTATTTATCCTTGCCAGCTTGCAGACTGCTTCTGGGTGCTTCCCGAGGTACTTCCCTGAGACCGCTAGGTAGCTTCCAGGCATGCCTGGCCATAGGTCCTGAGCTATTAGGAGAACGTGGAGCCCCTTAGCCTCAGCTATGCTCACATATGGCTCGGGCATACAGGCTGCATCCACTGAGCCCGTTAGGACAGCAGAGAGTATCGCCGGGGGCTTCATGAAGACTATCTTGGCGTGGAACCCGTAGCGCTTCTCCGCGAGGAGCAGCAACACATGCGTCTGTGCACCATTACCAGTGACCGCTACCACGGGCTCCGCAAGGCTTCTCAGATCATCAATACTCTTTATGCCGGGTCTTCCCACACAGCCATAGCCATAGTAATGAGTTGCTTGCACAATATAGATGTCAGCTCCCTTATCAATCATCTTCACCAAGGGTGCGAGACAAGCCCAGGCAACATCTATCTCGCCCTTCGCGAAAGCTGCCGCGAGCTCTAGTCCGGTCCGGAACTTCACAATCTTCTCAACCCTTAATCCATACTTATTGAATAGATCCTTGTCTAGGGCTACCCAGGCCGCGGTGGCGTGCGTGTTAAGCTCTATTCCTAGCCTTATGCCAGTAGTCTCTGAGGCTGCACCGTGGTGTAGCAGTATCATTATTGCTAGTAGCGTTACTAGTGCAGCAGCAAGCAGTGGTGCTTTCACTAGGCGCCACCACTTGAAGCACCAAGAAACAATACAGAAAAACACATACCCGGACACTTACGGCCAAAAAACAACTAAAAATATCACACAAAGTCTACTAAACGGTGACCCATAACGGGGAGAGTAAGGATAGAGCCAATCCTCTACATAGTCTGCAACGAGACCCGGATAGGGGGACGAGGACTAGTAGCAGCGCTCCAAGCCATAGAGGAGACAGGGAGTCTCCGCTCAGCAGCAGAGAAGCTAGGCATAAATTATCGCAGGCTATGGACAAGGGTTAAGCAAGCCGAGAAACTACTAGGAAAGAGGCTAGTAGTGAGCGATAAGCGAGGCTCAAAGCTAACAGAGGAAGCAAAGAAGATAATCAAGGCGTACCAAGAGGCCGCGAAGAGGCTACACGAAGCAGGGCTCCTAGACGGGCTAGACACTGGGGCGGAGTGCAGCGGCTAGCGCCTAGTCAATACTCTCTCCAGCTCATCGAGCCTCTCTATAAGCTCCTTGACCCTCCTCATCTTATCCCTGTCTATCTCCACGGGCTTATACATAGCCAGTGTATGCACCTTCTCAGCCCACGCGATAGCGTCGCGATACTCCTCGACTAGCTTCCCGACCCTCTCGGCGAGCCCAGCGAGGCCCCGCTCACGGAGCCTCTTCTCAATCAAGCGGAGGATAACCGAGACGGAGCAATTATGGCTAGAACCGGGATCCACTAGGTAGAGGAGAGCAGATGCACGGAGCTGGAGAGCAACATATAGGTGATACGCGGCTGGGA
This sequence comes from Pyrodictiaceae archaeon, assembly GCA_027028845.1. GTDB lineage: Archaea > Thermoproteota > Thermoprotei_A > Sulfolobales > Pyrodictiaceae > Pyrofollis. The sequence continues at coordinate 1,736 of JALVHV010000038.1, forward strand.
CGAGGAGCCCCTTCTCCTCCAAGCCCTCAGCCTTCTC
>JALVHV010000039.1 GCA_027028845.1 Pyrodictiaceae archaeon
GCATCGCCTCGGGGCTCATAGCCTCGCAGGAGGACCTCGTATACACTTGTCTCCACCCAGCCACCATGGAGGCCTAGCGCTAGCAGGAGGCGCTGTACCTGGTTAACAGCTGGTAAGAAGAATACTGCCCCCGCGCTTGGGCGGAGAGCGCGGTGAAGGTGGCGCAGAACCGCCCAGGGATCCGGCATATCTACCACAGCGGCATCAATAGCTTCCTCGTCTATCCCTAGCCTCGCGTCACGGTGTTTCAGTACAACCCTATCGGCGAGGCCTATTTTCTCTAGATTCTTCCTAGCAATCTCTATGTTGTCTCTGCGCACCTCGTAGCTATAGACTCTGCCCTCATTCCCAACTATCTGTGCTAGTACCGCTGTCGTGAACCCGCTCCCAACGCCTATCTCGAGTACACGCATACCAGGCTTAAGGTCAAGCAGCATTATAATGAGCCCATGGTCCTTGGGGTATATGACCTGGGTCTTTCTCCGGAACCCGCGCTCCATGTAGTCAATGAGGCGTGGGCGCAGAATTACCGCCTCTATGCCGCTGCTCAGCTTGACCCGGGAACCATACTCTTTGCCAAGGATGTCATCGTGCCTTAGCACACCCTTATCACTGCCCTGTATAGCGCCGCGCCTTGCCTGGAAGATGAAGCGCCTCCTCTCATCTATTACCAGTAGGACTGGGCAGCCCTCGCAGACTATGTCTATGCAGCACTCCTTAACCATCGTATCCCCGAGGAGGGAGGGCAACGAGCCAAGACTAATAACTCGTTGGCCAAGGAGCACAAGAGTAAAATACAATGGTAGGCGATGCCGGGGGAATGCCTTTTACTCTCTCTTGTAGGGCTGGCCGACATGCCTCGGCGGACGTACCTTGCCCAGTACCCCGGCAACCGCCGCCAATGTGACTAGGTACGGTATTGTGTTAAGGAGCGTATCAGGTACCACTGCCTTGACCGAGGGCATTATCTTGACCCATTCCCTTAGCACGTCGAAGAAGCCGAAGAGGGCTGCTCCCCCCAGCGCTCTAACGGGGTCCCAGTTGCTGAACACTACGAGCGCTAGGGCTATGAAGCCCCTGCCTGCTGCTATCTCCTTTGTTATTGTTGCTAGCCAGTCGAGGCTCATATAGGCGCCTGCGAGGCCTGCGAGAGACGCGCCTATTATTGTTGCTATTGCTTGTGTGCGCTCAACGCGTATACCAACCGTGTCTGCTGCCTCCGGGTTCTCGCCAACACTCCTAACTGCTAGGCCCCAGCTAGTCCGGAACAGTATCCACCACATTATCGGAGCCAGGGCTATCGCGAATACTGTTACAGGGCTTATGCCAGCTACTCTCGGTACACGTGCGTAATCCGGTACCTGGTGCTGGCCAGCACTATGCCAGTAGACTATTAGCATGAATGGTACTAGGCCCAGGGCCAGCGTGTTTATACCGACGCCGGGGATTATGTGGTCTCCTCTAAGATACGCTGTGAGCCAAGCGTGTAATAGCCCTATGAGAGCCCCTACTGCGAGGCCTGCCAATAGTCCCGGCAGGGGCCCGTGTGCAGCCTCGGCGGCCATTACGCCGAAGAGTGCTCCCAGCATTATGATTCCTTCTAGACCTATATTGACTATGCCTGCTCTCTCTGCGAGTATTTCGCCGAGCGCTGTTAAGAGTATAGGTGTCATAGCGTTTAGTACGCTTACGGTGAAGAGCCAGGCCACATGAGCGTCCATGTGTATCACCTCTTTTCGAGCTCGGCTAGTTCTCTCCTCCTACGCAGGTATTCCCTTACCATGCGCAGGGTGCCCGGGACCGCGAGTGCAACAATAATTATTCCTTCGACTACACGGACCATCTCGAGAGGCACGCCAGCAGCTATCTGCATGTAGCGTGACCCAGCCTTTAGCGCGCCTACCAGTATCGCTGAGAAAATGATCCCTACTGGGTGATTGGCACCAATGAGCGCCACTGTTATACCGTCGAATCCTAGGCCGTAGAGATTGCTTAGCCCCGTCGTTATGGCGTAGTGCGGTGGTCTTCCTAGGACCTCTCCGGCGCCAGCGAGCCCAGAGGCTATCCCGCCTACTATGAATGATGTTATCATTGCTTTCTCGGGCTTAATTCCAGCATATCTGGCAGCTAGGGGGTTGAGCCCTGAGGCTCGTAGCTCGTAGCCAGTAACCGTGTACCAGAGCAGGTAGTAGGTGTAGAGCGTGAAGGCTATCGCGACTATTAGTGCAGCTGAGAGCTCTGTATCGGGTACTAGTAGTGGTAGCCGGGCATGGGGAGGCATACTTATTGTCTTTGAGGGGTCACTTGGGTTGTATATTAGGTAGACTCTGAAGTACTCAACTATCCAGAAGGCTATCCAGTTAAGCATAATCGTTGATACGACCTCGTGTACTCCTCGCTTAACCTTGAGTATTGCCGCTATGTAGGCCCAGGTTATCGCTAAGAGAACCCCGAATGTATAGGCTACGAGCACCCCTAGTACGCTATCGAGGATCCCTATTCTCCAAGCGAGCCAGCCCACTATCACCGCGCCCAGGGCGCCCATGTATAGCTGGCCCTCTGCGCCAATGTTGAATAGGCCAGCCCTAACACCTACCGCGAACGTTATACCGGTGAGCATTATTGGAGCAGCATAGCTAAGCGTGATCGTGAAGCCATAGCTATCTAGGAAGCTGTTGCCGAAGAGACTCTTATACGCGAGCCAGGCATCATACCCGGTGACGTACATTATAATGGCTCCTATGGCGAGGCCTACTATGAGAGCTATAGCGCTCTCCCCGAGCCTTAGTAGGCCCTCAACGAGCCACTCAGGTAGCCTCTCGGTTCTCCTAGGCTCGTTAGTCTCTCCCAAGGGTTCCAGCCTCCATGCCTCCCATTAGGAGGCCTAGTTTCTCTTCTGTGAGCTCCTCGGGCCGTGTAATCGCCGTGAACCTGCCATTGTACATGACTGCGACTCTATCACTGAGCTGCAAGACCTCGTCGGTATCAGCTGATACTAGTAGAACTGCGTGTCCCTTCGTGCGAAGATCCACGAGGAGTTTACGTATATACTCCGTGGCTGCGACATCTAGGCCCCTTGTCGGCTGAGCAGCGACTATGAGTCTCGGGTTCTTCGATAACTCTCTCCCTGCTAAGAGTTTTTGCTGATTCCCGCCGCTTAGGTACCTAACAGGGCTCCTAATACTCGGAGCCACCACGTCATATTCCTTGATTATTCTCTCCGCGTGCCTATTTATCTCGCGCCAACGGAGTGAACCTAGAGCGCCTAAGAACTTGCGCCAGCGATGCATACCGAGAATACTGTTCTCGGACACGCTCATATCGAGGACGAGCCCCATTGTCTGTCTATCCTCTGGTATATGGGCTATTCCCAGCCTATAGAGCTCACTTGGACTCATATTGGTGATGTCCTTGTCGCCGAAGATTACTTTGCCCTTCTCGGCTCTTCTTAGCCCAGTAATTGCTTGTACAAGCTCTGCTTGCCCGTTGCCCTCAACCCCCGCTATCCCGAATATTTCGCCGGCTCTTACCTCGAAGCTAACTCCCCTGACAGCCCATCCCCCTATATCGCTTCTAACCCAGAGATCGATTACCTTTAGGACTGGCTTACCAGGAGTGCTGGGAGGCTTCTCTATTCGTAGAAACACCTCCCGGCCAACCATGAGCCTTGCTAGTAGCCTTGGCTCTGCTTTTTCCCTGGGCAGTTCTCCTACCACTTTCCCGCGCCTCATCACTACTATCCGGTCAGCGATCTCCATTACTTCTCGCAGCTTGTGAGTGATAAAGATGATTGACTTCCCGCTATCGCGTAGCTTCCTTAGCGCGTTGAACAGCACCCTCGTCTCTAGCGGGGTGAGATTAGTCGTTGGCTCATCGAGTATTAGTACATCGACGCGGCGGAGAAGCATGCGGAGAATCTCGATCCTCTGTCTCTCGCCGAAGGAGAGCTGCTCAACCGGGACATCGAGTCTTACCCTTAGCCCCGTCTCCTCCATGAGTTCTTCAACGAGCTTCCTTAGATCACCCTTGGCTCTGAGCCCAAGAACTATGTTCTCGAACCCGGTAAAGACAGGAACGAGGGCTAGGTGTTGATGAACCATGCCTATACCATGGGAGAGTGCATCAGCCGCCGAGCGGAATACTACTCGGCGCCCCCGGAGAACTATGTAGCCGCGTGTTGGGCGCAGGAAGCCCGAAAGAATCTTCATGAGAGTGGTCTTCCCGGCACCGTTCTCGCCGAGAAGACCGAGTACCTCGCCGGGATATATGTCGAGGCTTACACCGCGCAGAGCTATTGTGCCATCAGGATATATCTTCACTATATCCCTCATAGAGACTATGGGCTCCTTGTCCCCAGCCAAGGCCTAATCATCCCAAATAAGCCGCTTTCGCACAGCTCGCTCCACGACGAGACTCCCTTGCCCGAGGAAATAAGTCATGGCGGCTCTTTAAAAGCGGGACGTATAATGGGGGGAGAAGAAAGTTTGTCGGAAAAGAAAAATTACTATTGAGGAAGGAGTTGGCCTAGCCTACTTTGAACTTCTGTCTAAGGGCCTGGATCTCCTTTGTGTCGAGAGGCACCATTTTCTCTATATCACTGAACTTTACTCCATAGGCCTCTAGGTCCTTGTTCTTCTTCAGCGTGTCCTGGAGCTTGTATGCTTCGTCCCATATCCATTGCGGTATCTGTTCTCTCATCTTCTTGACTTTCTCGTATATCTCCTTCTTCTGCTCTGGCTTAATTGTTCCGGCCTGCACGCCTAGCTCTAGGAAGGTCTCTAGGTCCTCGAGGCGGCTCATGCCGACGCCTCCTTCGGCTAATCCTAGCTCCATTATACCGCCGAACTTGGTTACCTTACCCTGATAGTACTCGAGGGCTCTCTGGGTTGCCTTGTAGACGCCGACATCAACTCGCTTCATCATGCTAGCAAGTATGAATCCTGGCTTTATCCAGTCCTGGTCGCTGTCAACGCCTATAGCGAATGGTGGGCCCATGTCCCTGCCCTGTTTCTTCGCTGCTTCCTCTACTGCCTCGAATATGCCGAGACCTGTTGCACCAGCAACGTTGTAGACTATGCAGGCACCGTTTGCTAGCTGGGCCTCTGTAGCTGTCTTGCCCCTAGCAGGGTCGTTAAATGCGCCAGTATAGGTGTAGAAGATTCTTAGCGGCTCGACTTTCTTACCGGTGTGCTGTTCGTAGAGTTTCTCGCCGTACCTTATTCCCCAGTAGTAGCCTGCCTCGAACTTGTATAGTACAGGTATTTCCATGCCTAGCACGACGCCTACCGCCTTGCAGCCATAGTAGTGGGCAACCATTCCTGCTAATGCGCCTACTACTGCGCTTCCCTCGTGCTCCTTGAATAGGACGCTTAGCACGTTTGGCTTGTCGGGTATGTAGCCGTCTATTATCGCGAAGAGCTGATCGGGGTACTCGTCAGCAACCTTCTTCACTGCATCGGTCATGAGGAAGCCTACTGCCACTATTATTGCGCACTTCTTGCTCTTAGCCAAGGTTCTGAGGTTGGGTAAGTAGTCTGCCTCGCTTGTGCTCTGAACCTCCTTTAGCTTGAGCCCAAAATCTTTAGCTGCCCGGCTTGCACCAAGGTAGGCCATGTCGTTGAAGCTTAGGTCTCCCCTACCACCTATGTCGTAGACTACGCATATTTCGTTGCGCCCGCCTAGGCCTGCTGTCGCTGTCTGTGTTGCTTGCTGGGTCTTTGCCGGAGAAGTGGTCATGGTTTGTGCCTGTGTAGTAGTGGCTGGCGGGGATTTGGTTACTGTCTGGGTTGGGCTCGTTGCCGGGGTCGTGGTTGTGGCTTTGCCTCCTTTCGAGGCATAGTAATACGCTACACCAGCTATAACGAGAATAATGATTATTGATGCCACTATGAGCCCTGTTTTACTCATTAACCTATACACCTCGCGCGATACGAGGCTCGGGTACGAGATACCCGAGGGGAGAATAAATACGTCTAGGACACAAAGCCGAGAACACTGAGTACTAGGCAGTGCTGTGAATCGTTACCAGGGTTTATAGGAGGCTACGCGGCCTAGGCAATAGTAGTGGATGTGATGATCGCGCCGGAAGCGAACCCCGGACCGAGGCGCCAAGGAGCGAGGCGCTGATGGCGTAAGCCGGGTTGGCTGATGCCCGGTATTGTTTTCCCTCGATTCTCGGCTACTGCTTAGCGTATTCCTCGTGCTCATTGCCTAGGCAGAGGCTCGACCCGGTTCCCGTGTTACTGGGCTAATTATGGGGGCGTGGGGTGCTTCTGCCCTTCCCAGTGCACTATTATTCTCAGTGGTGTGGCTCTATGGCAGCGGTAGTGGTTAGCACTAAGAGTTCACACGCTGGCAGTATTTTTGGGCTACCTCTTGACGAAGAGGCCAGGTTTGCCTGCAAGGGTGTCGGCGTAGAGGAGGAGGTGGATGGGCTAGTCTATGAGCACATAGCTAACGAGATCGTTGATACAAGGTTTACGGGCTTTGTCTGCGTGAGGTACAGTACCGGGCACCGGCTCGGCCTAGTCGTCCTCGACGGCACGGTCTTCGGGGCATGGTTAGCCGGCCCAGGTGGGGAGTACTGGGGCGACGAGGCACTAAACGTAGCAGAGGCTCTCCTAGGCCCTGCAAGGGTCCGGTTCGTCGCACGCCCCGCATACGAGCTAGTGTAAGGTGCTAATTCTCCGCTTCTTCATCGCCGAGTCACTTGTTATCCTAAGTGTCTCTCAACAGTAATACTGTCCCAGGATTGTATCCTACTAGCCCTGCATAGGCATGCTGTGTACCATCGCTAAGCTCCTCTTGTCTCTTCTGCTTATTCGCAACATATAGTTAAAGGAAATAGAGGAGTCATTAACGCTGCTAGAAGACCCTATATTAATCTTCTTGTACAATCACTAACCATACAGCCCCGGAGACACGTGCTCCAGCAGTACACCTTTGCTGAACAGCGTCTTCTTTTCGGCCCGTATACCCGCGGGTACATACCTACCAGTATACAGAGGACCCTGGAGGCTCTAAGACTGATATAGTTCTCGGAGTAGTCGCTGCATGATGTATAGTCTAGTCTCTGGCCTGGGGTGTGGATTTACGAGGAATACTCCTCCCCTTATCCTACGAGGACGCATTGAGCGTATGAAGTCGTAGTAGGCGTCTCGTATGGATAAGGGCCTGGGCACGGCGCCGGTGATTCTCTGGAGCGCTGTATAGGCTATTGCCCCGGTTTTCACTAATGAATATATGTCTGCTAGGCTCTCCCATGCCCAGTTATAGGTGACCCAGAGGCCCCAGGCACCGAGACTCGCTAACAGGCCTAGACCGATGCCTGCCGCGCTACCGCTTGCTACTAGGCTCACTACGCCCATGGCTATGGCCACGCTTAGTAGGGCGAGCAACGAGTTAACTAGGGGCGGGCTAAGAGGCCGCAGGGCAACACTGTGCCCCTTCTCATGCGCCACTATCGCTGCTAGCTCTCCCGGCTCGAGTACGTATATGAGGCCCTCGGATACGTATATCCTACCTGTCCCCGTGAAGCTAAAAGCCGCTGCTCCTTGGCCGCGGAGAAGCCTTGCCTCAACAACCTCGTCGCCTAGGCCGACTACGAGCGAGCTACTCCTCCTCTCGAGGACGAGATGCACTAGCAGGAACACCGCTACCAGCACGGCTACTGCAGTGATGAGCGTGCTTACATCCATCCAGCCGACGCCGATACTTAGTAGGAGGAGCCCGGCGCCACTATAGAGTAGGAGTAAGCGGAGCCTACGCCATAGAATCACTGCATTACTATACCTATTAACCATGTATGCGTAGAGACCCGGGCCAAGCAACCCCATGACGACGCCGATAGCGGTTGCAACTACCCTGATACTTCCAAGCTCCATCACGTAGCACCCATGCAGCCAACCCGGGAGCCAATAATCGTTCCTGCTATCAGTGGCGCTAGGGCGTGGTTGAGCCACTGTTTTTACCAGGTTGTGGCCCTAATGTATAGCTCGGCGAGAACTTCTCCAGAGGGACAGGTTATGAAAAGTAATGAGAGAGGCCTCACGGAGCTAGAGGAGCGATTAGAGAAAATGATCGCGCAACTAGAGCAGATGAAGAAGATGCTCGAGAGCATCGCGCTGGACGAGATGTGCGAGGCCAAGGCTTACCGCGACATGGCAAAGGCTTGTACGGATGAGCATGCGCGCTGGGAGCTATTCCTAATAGCGTTTGACAGTATTGTTCACAGAGAGATAGCTTGGGCACTTATGAGGGCAATAACCTCCACGATAATGTTTGCACGTGACCTTCTCTTCTACAAGCCAGCTCCAGAGGAGGCACAGAGAGTACTCGAGATGGTGCAGACCCATCTAAGCATGGAGAAGCTAGCCCAGTCTAGCTACGAGGACTTAATACCCCTAGCCGAGCCCGGGACTACTCTGAGGAAACTGCTCGAGCTACTCGTCGAGGAGGAGAAGAAGCACGCGAGACTAGCAGAGTCCGTCATAAAGAGACTAAGGGAGAGAACCTCTCAGCAGCAGGGATAAGGAAATCAAGCCATTACCATTACTATACCAATGTGTTGACTAGACGTAGCCTTCCTCTTGGCATATCTTCTTCATTACTAGGGCGTCTTTATCCAGTATCGGGCTCTCCGATATAATGACTCCCTGTATCCCGGTTTCTTTGTATGCCCTGCACACTGTTCTCCAATCGGGCCCGTACTCCTCCTCCGCCAAGGTGTGGTGTTCCCGTTCTCCTCCCTTGCCATACTCTATTTTACTGAAATGGGTATGGAGCGGCTTTACAGCCCAGGAGCCTAGCTCCTTCTCTATCTTCTCTATCACTTTTACCACGTCGTCTATAGCGGCTGGGAATTGGCCCTCGCTCCTAGCGTGGAGGTGGGCCCAGTCCACCGCTGGCCTAGCCATGTCTAGTTCCCGGCAAATAGCTATTACCTCGTCAACGTCGCCCACTTGGCTGCTCTTCCCAGTCGTCTCGGGAGCTATCCATACACCCTTGATGCCCTCCTGCTTCATCCACTCAACAACGGGCCTCAGCGACTCAATGGTTCTACGAAGAGCCTCCTCGCGGCTACTATTACCCTTGTAGTAACCTGGGTGGAAAACCACGGCGTAAGCACCCATCCAGTAGGAGGCACGGACTGCTGCGATAAGCCTCTCCTGGCTCTTCTTAACTGTCTGCTCCTCGGGGGAGGCAAAGTTCACGTAATAGGGAGCATGCATCGATAACAACACGTCATACTTCCTAGCCGCCTCGCCTATAGCCCTTGCCTTGGACTCGCTTATCCTAACACCGCGTACAGCCTCATACTCCATAGCATCTAGGCCCTCCTTTGCGACGTACTCGACGGCCTTGACGTAGTCACCGCTCTTCATGTCAACAGGTTTACCAGCTGGCCCGAATCTCATACGCTTAGAGCCCATAAGCTGGCTCATTCCGGGCAACCACCCGGTAAGAGGTAGTAGAGGACTACGAGGAGGCCTTATAGAGCCTGGTGCCCAAGAAAACGAGTAGGAAAACAGTAGTGAGTTGTTCTCATTGCTCACCTTGTTTCGTTCGAGGCATAGAGCTGGGCAGCATATAGGTGGAAAAGCTGAAAGACTCCCCTTCATTGCTCGTTGAGCATGGTAGTTCGGGTCTTGCGTGTAGGGTTTTACGGCTTCGGTGCAATCGCGAGGCTAACCGCGCGCCTAGCCCTCGAGAGGGGCTACGAGGTAGTCGCTGCCGTCGATATAGACCCTGGGCTGGTAGGGCGCGACATAGGCGAGGTTATTGGGCTCAGCGAGGGCCTGGGCGTAAAGGTCTCGAAGGATCCCTCCGTGCTGGCTCAAGCCGATGTAGTTATCCATGCTACTAGTAGTTATCTTGACAAGGTTTATCCCCAGCTTCTTCGCGTCATAGAGCTTAGGCGTGACGTTGTCTCAACTTGTGAGACACTTGCTTATCCATGGTATCGCTACCCGGTGCTAGCGCGTAAGCTAGACGAGAAGGCCAGTATGAGTGGTGTAGCGGTGCTCGGCACCGGGATTAACCCGGGCTTTCTCCTAGACACGCTAGTGGTTACTCTCACTGCTCCCTTCCACTTAGTCAAGTATATACGGGCGGTGAGGAGCGTCGATGCGGCGAAGAGGAGGAAGCCTTTCCAGAAAAAGATAGGCGTAGGAATGGATCCACGCCTTGTCGAGGAGAAGATGAAGAGAGGAGAACTTACCGGCCACGTGGGGTTCGCTGAGTCAGTACTCCTAGTAGCAGATGCTGCTGGTATCCAGCCGACACGGATCGTTGAGGGCCAGGAGGTAGTGCCTGCTAAGGAGACTGTTGAGTCCAATGGTGTGAGGGTTGAGAAGGGCATGAACCTGGGGGCCAAGGGTTATGGAGCAGCATACCTCGGCGACAGGGAGGTTATCCGGATAGAGTTCCATGCCTATGTGGGCGCCGAGGAGTACGAGGAGGTGCTGATAGAGGGGAAGGATTACAGTGTTAAGTGGAGGAGCAGCGGCACACCAGGCGATACTGGCACGGCTTCGGTACTCCTCCACATGGCAGAGGCTATTCAGAGCTATGGCCCAGGATTATTGACAATGGTTGATCTCTTGCCGTTCCGCCCGAGATTCGCGGTGTAATAGGCATGGTTGGCGAGGCTGTCTTCGAGGAGCTGATAAAACGATACCACGAGGCATATGCTAGGAGGACACCTGGGTCTAGGAGGCTCTACGAGGAGGCGAGGAAGCGCCTACCGGGTGGAGTAACTTATCACATTAGGTGGTTTAAGCCCTACCCAGTATTCATCGAGAAGGGTGAGGGGAAGTACGTCTGGGACGTTGATGGGAACCGCTATACTGATTACTGGATGGGGCATGGCGCCCTCTTCCTAGGCCACCGACCCCGCGTCGTCGAGGAGGCTCTGAGAGAAGCCCTCAGCAAGGGTACTCACCTAGGCTACGAGAACCCCTATGCTGTGGAGTACGCGGAGCTACTGACCCGGGTCGTCCCCGGTATAGAGGCTGTGCGCTTCGCTAACAGCGGTACCGAGGCAAACATGTACGCTATTAGGCTCGCCCGGGCCTATACGGGGAACCGTTACATAATCAAGTTCGAGGGAGGATGGCACGGGGGATACGACGCTCTCCACACTGGCGTCACGCCTCCTTTCCGTGGCCCGGAGAGCAGGGGACTAATAGAGGAGTGCCTAAAGTACACGCTCGTTGCGCCTTACAACGACCTGGACTCTGTTGAGAAGCTTCTACAGAGCCATGACGTAGCAGCAATAATAGTTGAGCCCGTGCTGGGCGCTGGTGGCGCCATACCGGCTAAGCCAGAGTTCCTCAAGGGGCTACGAGAGCTAAGCGACAAGTACGGCTCCCTACTGGTCTTCGACGAGGTCATAACAGGGTTCCGCCTAGCGCTCGGCGGGGCCCAGGAATACTACGGGGTAAGGGCAGACATAGTGGTACTGGGCAAGATAGTCGGAGGGGGAGTAGCGGGAGCAGGAGTATTCGCTGCACGCTCCGAGATAATGAGGCTACTAGACCACACCGAGATAACCAATCCACGCGAACGAAGCTTCCATGGAGGCACGTTTGCCGGCAATACTCTCACAATACTAGCTGGATACGCTACCGTGAAGTATCTTGCCGAGCATAGAGACGTGTACGAGAAGGCTAATACGCTGTGGAGATGGGTGAGAGGAGAGATCGACAAGAGGTGTAACGAGTACAGTAACGCATGCTGGTCAACTGGTGAGGGAACCATAGTAGGAATACACTTCACCAAGGAGCGACCCTGGTCGACGAGAGAGGCCCTGGAGAAGAGGTGGAGTAACAAGGTCTATGAAGCCCTCCACGCCTACATGAGGACCAAGAATATACTCTATGTATCAGAGCACATGGCTCACCTGCTCCCCTCTATAGAGCACAACGAGGACGATGCAAGAGAGTTCCTAGAAGAATTCACGGGGTTCCTTGAAGAGCTTAAGAAGAATAAGGCCCTACCACAATAGCTCTACAAAGGAGAGCAAGGACACTACCTTGTGCGCCGTGATGAGTGTGGCGGGCTAGACCCCTCGCGGAGGGGCGTGAAGACAGTGGACCCGCTGAGCACGTTCAGCCAAGCCTCCAGACTTTCTTAGGAGAAGCCCTACCTAGCTAGCCTATAGGCCTGAGACATTATACGATTCAGTGCTTCCTCGAGGACGCCTATCTGTGGGATAAAGGCTACGTGGAAGGCCGAGACCCTCGAGGCTATAGTGACTCTCTTTACATCGACAAGAGACGCTAGCTCGCTGAGAACTTTGTGAGCAAGCTTCAAGGTCTCCTCGTTGCTGTATATTGCTTTGTACGTTCTCCCCTGAATCTCTATTTCTCTTTCATAGAGCCTTCCACGGTACTTTGCAAGGTCTATTTTCACGCTCCTCCGGGTAGCGCGGTCTCCTGGATCATAGATATGTGCCTCGCCGCCCGGTGGGCGAGAGAGCCGAAAAGTTAGCTCAAGCCTCTCCTTCTTACCAGCTAAGAGGATTACAGGAACGTAGAGAAGCACGTGGTGAGGAGGAATCATGTAAAGGGCCCATGCGCGTGGAACCTTGTCTGAGCGTAGCTTGTAGACTGCTCGAAACCCCACGAGGTAGCCCAGTAGCGTGTACTCCTGGTCACGGGGCCTTAGTACGCGCTCTAACAGGCCTATGACGAGCCTCATTCGTCTTATTAGTAAGCGTCTCATCTGGAAGAACCAGAGAACAGTCAGCGAGGACAGTATCACTATTATCGAGAATAATAACCACCCAGTATTCAACCCGGCTATTCCCCTAGGCGACGCTCCCTCGTTTACTGCTCTAATAAATGTGGGCCCGGTATTATTGCCTGGAGCTTACGATACACCTTCCGATGGGAATTTATGCCTAGTTATCAGTTGTTAATTTCAGCCATGTAAAAGTAATAGGATAAACCCTTTAAATGAGATACAAGAGATTCTAATTAACCGGCTAAAAAACTGTGTCCAGGTAGTCTAATAGAATAACACCACCTAACAAGGGTGAACTAGGTATGCCCCAGAACGCGGCTGTAAGAGCACTTGGCCTCGCCATAACAGTGCTAGGGGTAATACTGATGCTGTACTCGTTCGCAGTGGGCCCATTCCGGGGACACATAGGCTCCTCAAAGACCTGGACAAGTGACGCTATCAGCTTGCTACTCGGCTGGTACTTCATAATAGTGGGGCCAGCCCTCTACTTCGGCGAAGCACCAGCTAAGATAAGAAGAGAGGTCGCGAAGAAGCAGGGCAAGTAAGGCTCGGGAGGTGTGATCCATGGGTGCCCCGGCTGGAGTGATAGTGGTAAGCGTTCTCGTTGTCTACTTCCTCGCCTACATCTACTATGGCAAGAAGCTGCTACAAGAGAAGGTAGTCAAGGCTGACCCGAATAGGCCGACGCCAGCTTACACGAAGTACGATGGAATCGACTACGTGCCTACGAACAAATACGTGCTCTATGGCCACCACTTCGCAAGCATTGCTGGCGCAGGCCCAATAGTGGGCCCCGCCATAGCCATGGCTTATGGATGGTTCCTCCCAATAATCTGGGTACTCTTCGGCAACGTCTTCATAGGCGCTGTACACGACTACCTCTCACTAATGGCTAGTGTCCGCCACGGTGGCCTCTCAATAATGAGTGTCTCGGAGAACGTTATGGGTAGGAAGGCTCGCTACGTCTTCTTGTTATACGTCTACGCCGCACTGATACTCGTGATTGCCGCCTTCATAAGCGTCGCTGCACTGCTATTCAAGAGCATACCAGCTGTAGCAACACTAGCAATGATATACATGCCCATAGCCATCGGGCTAGGAATGCTGATGTACAGGACAGGTCTGAGCCCCAAGACCAGCTCGATAATAGGTGTCATAGCGCTCTTCATAGCCATAGTCTACGCGCTCAAGATACCCTTCTACATACCGACCGTCAAGTTCGCAGGCTACACGATAGACCCATACCACCTATGGATGATACTACTAGCAGTATACGCGTTCCTAGCCAGCGTCCTGCCAGTATGGTATCTGCTACAGCCAAGAGACTACCTAAACGCCTACGTCCTATGGTCCTTCGTATTGCTGGGCGTGCTTGGAGGCCTGCTAGTGCTCAATAAGCCGCTAAGCGGGCCAGCATACACCTCGTTCGCGCCGAAGATATTCTCTGGCGTACCGACACCATTCTGGCCAGCAATACCCTTGATAATCGCGTGCGGTGCCCTTAGCGGCTTCCACAGCGTCGTGGCGAGCGGTACTAGCAGCAAGCAGTTAGCCAATGAGCTAGACGCGCTCTTCGTAGGCTACGGAGGCATGCTGACCGAGGGTGCAGTATCAAGCTTCGCCGTGATACTACCGATAGCGCTTGCTTGGCAGCAGCCGGACTTTCCACAGCTATTGAAAGCAGCGGGCGGAGCAAAGTATATACAAGAGTACATGAGCAAGGGCATACTGGCACTAGACAAGGTTCACAGATTTACCTATGGCTACGGCTACATGCTGGGCAAGGCGTTCGGAGATCTCACAGGGTTCGGGGCAACAATGGTCAAGTTCTCGGCCATGGCGCTGGCATCGTTCATACTAACAACACTAGACACAGCTGTACGACTAGGGCGCTTCGCTTGGCAAGAGATGTTCGATTGGCTAGAGGAGAAGAGCAGGACAACATACATGATAATAGCCAACAGGTATGTCGCGAGCGCCCTTGCCGTAATAGTTGGTGTCGCAATAGCCTACCCGAACGTAGTAATAGCGGGCAAGGCTAAGCCAGCATACAACGTAGTATGGCCCGCGTTCGCTGGCACTAACCAGCTACTAGCTGCGCTTGCACTACTGACAGCAGCGCTATGGGTATACGCGGTACTACGGGTAAGGGGTGCGGTCAACTGGCTAATACAGGTACCGGCATGGTTCCTATGGATAACTGTGACAACGGGTCTAGCATGGTGGAGTGTAAAGGTCTTGCCTAGGCTACCGGCAGTACAGAAGTATGGCGCTGGCAGCCTGGTGCTAATATCGCTGGCAATAGACTTCCTGCTAATCTATCTCTACGTCCAGGGACTACGTAAAGCAGCAGTGGTTAAACCAGCTGTCGAGAGGAAATAGTAGTGAATAATTAGCCCGGTTTGTTTTTTACATAGCTTCCCTGTTTCCGGTCTTTTCTAAGCCTCATTACTATCTATAGAGCCGATTATTCTATTGAGGGATGCAAAATATAGTCTTTGTCGCTGATTCCTTATATTGTGGGGAAACTGGTTTGAGGCTAAGCCTCCGCGACGCCATTAAGGCGCTAATAAGGGAGGCTAAGGAGTTCTTCCTCGGCATGCATCAGGCCATGATAGAGCAGAGCGTAGAAGTCCTAGAGATAGAG